>CAYUDF010000386.1:0-4092 GCA_964443465.1 uncultured bacterium | reverse complement strand
TGTCAACACCCACAAAACCGACCAGTTTCGCGGCCGACGAACCATAGGGATAAACACGTCCCTGCTCGCTTGTAACTTCCACGCCGTCCAGCTGCGACAGCTTCAACTTTGATTCATCGGACAGGTCAACTTTTCGTTTCAACCACACAAACCCGTCCGACGACTTCAGTTTCCGGCGGACTTTCCAGCGGGGCATGGCGAGAACCTTTGACGCAACCGCTTCTACGCGCGACCGGTTGGAGATCTTGGCGGGATTTACAAAAACCGAGCTCAAATGAACGCTCAGTGCCAGTGGCCGTCCGTGCCGGTCAAAAATACATCCCCGGACCGGAGGTATCTTCTCCATAAAAACCATCTGCTCGCGGGCGAGGTCCCTGTAGTGGTCTTTGCGAACGTACTGGACCTGAACGAGACGCGCCCACAACGTGACGATGATCGCGGCAAACACGATCCCGACGGCGTACAAACGAACTTGTTTTGCGCGTCTTGTCACCTCTGGATGACCTCCGTGATTTCATTTATATTGCGCCCCATCATGCCAGGCAGATCCACCGGTTCTTCTTCAAAATCCGCCCTCAGAACGTCGGGCGCCCGCTGAAAATCAATCGCGACACGCTCGAGCTGGGCCGCGCCAGCCGGCACCATATCCAGACGGGACTCGCAAATCCCGATGATCCGTTCTCTCGACGACAACGTCGCGTAACGTTCGGTCAACAGGCCGATGGATTCTTTTTTCATCCGTTGCGTCTGCTCGCGCTTGTGGATGTCCTCCATCAGGCTGTACGTGTATACCTGCGTCGACACGTAGCCAAGCAGCACAAACGCGCACGTTGTATAACCCGCGACCATCATCCCCACCCCGAGCCGCCCGGTCAGCGTGTCGACAACAAACCGGATCAAACCCGCGAGAATTCCTTGTTCCTTGGCCTGTTTCAACTTTTCCTCCAGATTCAGAGTACTTCGGCCGCCCGCAGGCGCGCGCTTCGCGCCCTGCTGTTGACCGAGATTTCTTCCGCCGATGGTTTTTTTATACGCCGTGTCAGAACCCGGAGGCGGGGCTTGTGGCCACACGCACAAACGGGTAACCCGGGCGGGCAGATACAAGTTGCGCTTTCCGTTTTGAAGAAAAACTTCACCGCCCTGTCTTCGAGGGAGTGATAGCTGATTATCACAATCCGGCCTCCCGGATTCAGGTGGTCAAGGCAAACAGAAAGAAAGCTGTCGAGGAGTTCGAGTTCGCTGTTTATCTGCACCCGGAACGCCTGGAACACCTTGCTGAGCACCGACGGTTTCACCCCGGATCCCAGGACGCGTTCCACGGCTGCTTTCAGGTCCAGCGTCGTATTCATTTCGTTGTTTCGCACCGCTTCGACTAAAACGCGGGCGATTCTCTTCGACCGGTAAACTTCCCCATACTGGCGCAGTGTAGCGGCGATCTCTGACTCGGTCGCTCCTGCCAGCCATTCGCCCAGGGGATCCCCTTCCAGACCCATTCGCATGTCCAGCGCACCTTCGGCGGAATAACTGAAGCCGCGGCGGGGATCGTCCAGTTGCATACTGGATAAACCAAGATCGAGCAGAATTCCGTCAGCGTGTGTTTCCGGGGCCAGTGCGGTTTTGAGGTCGGGGAAGACGCCCCGGACCAGTCTGGCACGTTTCCCAAAACGAGACAGACGGTCCGAGGCGATCTTGAGGGCGGTGGGGTCTCTGTCGATACCGACGAGGCAAACACTGGAATCAGATTCGAGAACTGCTTTGGCATGGCCGCCCGCCCCGACCGTGCCGTCAACTATGAGACTGGATTTGTTGTGTATCAAATAGCCCAGGACTTCCGCAGCCATTACCGGTATGTGATCCATGGCCTGTTCCCCGCGATCTGACTGACGGATCACCGGTACTGCGTTGACGCCGACAGCGGCAAAACGCCTACCGGAGTATTCCCCTGTGCGTAGTTGCATTAAAACAACAAATCATTGATCTCGTTAAAATCTCTGAGCATATCGTTGTATTTCTGTTCGACTGCATCCTTGTTCCACGCTTCGATGTAGTCGCCCATATCTATGATTGCGATCTCTTTTTCGAACCGGCAGAAATCCCGGAGGCGCTGAGATATAACGATTCGGCCCTGGCCGTCGGCAGTGACCTGCTCGTGCATCAGCCGGACGAACCTCAGTGAATTTCGTTTCGTTTCACTGGACGGCTGGTTTTTCAGGTTTTCCAGGTAGGTTTTCCATTTACTCTCCGTCCACAACGAAAGGTAAGGAGGGTTGCCCGGGTTCGGTAACAGGTGAATGACATCGCCCTTTTTGACCTTGAACCCGGCCCTGATATCCCGCGACAGCTGCAAGCGGCCACGCTGATCGACGGAATGAAGATATTTGTCGTTGAAACGGTTCATTAGTTATTTCGTAATTAATACGGTAAATTTGTAATGTTTTATTTTAATTAGGGATTGTCCACCAAGAACAACCGGATTTTAGACTTTTTCAGGGAGATGAGTCAAGATAAAATCTCGAAAAAGGGCAACGTTATCCATAAAAAATTCAACAACATAGCAGACAAATTACTGGTTAGAAGCGTGCGAACAGGTGTGGTGTTTGGAAAGCTGCAGGAGGCGGTTAAAAAACGGGGTTCTCAGGGTTTTCTGGCTACAAACCGGGAGGTCGCCGCCAGCTGTCTCACGCCGGGTATTTTTTCGAGAACGATCTCGAGACGTGACATCAGCGGATAAACAAGGTCGGCTGTGTTTTTGAGCATAAACAGGAAATGGGACACTGAAACATCGCGGAATCCCGCTTCCTTTAACATTGATTTGATGTCCTCGTCCGGCAGCGGGTGATGATAGTGATACGGATGATAGTTCTCGCGGCCGGTTCCCTCTTCCGGATAACACATCGTGGGTAACCTGGACCGCAACCATGAACTTGTACCGGCGAAACGTTTGAAACGCTCCACCAGGCTCCGGAAATTGGGCGTGGACAACACCAGAACGCCACCGGGTCGAACAACACGAAAACACTCGTTCAGTGCAATCAGCCGGTCTTCCAGAAAAACATGTTCAAATGTTTCCACCATGGTCACTGCGTCAAATGAGGCATCGGCAAACGGCAAACGCGAGACGTCCGCGCCGATAACTTTAAAAACCGTTTCGTTTTCCCGGGCGATCGCCGCTCCGGTTTCGAACTGGTCCTCTACCAGATCCATTCCCACCACGTCGTACCCCAGCAGCCCGAGCGCCATCACATTAAATCCCCACGCGGAACCAACATCCAGCACACTGCCGGTCGCAGTGATCCCCGCGACTCCGGCATCAACTTCGCTGAAACGGCGCATCATCATATGCCGGCGCCCGCGTGTCCCGAGATACCAGTGCCTGAGAAGATCCGGCATCTGGTCCCGCTGCAAACTGGACGGCATATCGAGATCGGGCAGTTTGAAAGACGCGCTCATGAATGCGGCACCAGTCGGTACAGGGTGTAATAGTATGGACCCGGTTTTCGGATTCCAAGATTTCTCACCGTGGTTTGATACACTCTCTCATAACGATACCCGCCCATCAAACGGCCTTCGAACCGGTTTTGCTTCAGATCACGATCGATAAAATAGTCAACGTGTGGATATCCCTCAAGACCGAGGTACAATCCACGCTGAATAATCTCCTCGTAACTGTTGTGTAACCGGAGCTCCCCGGTTGCCGGTTCGACAAGACCACCCAGGTCCAGCACGCGCCTCTCCGAATAAAACGCAAGATAACCGATATCGGCCGCCGCAACTACGGCGTCATCCTCCGAATTGTCCCGAAGATAGTCGGCGATACTCTTCATATTGTGCGTGAGATCCTGGGAAAAAGCCACCGACGGCGGTAGAATGACCTTCGCGTACAACACTGCGTTAGAAACAACAGCAATCACGGCAATCGCCGTTATTACGGCAGACCTGCGGATTGGGGGCAGATAGCGATCCGTGAGCTCTTCAATGGCCAGCCAGCCCGCTACACATAACAGGGGCGTAACGAGCAGCATGTAGCGCGACAGAATTTGAATGTCAAACAGCACATACGACACAGGCAGCGCAACGATCCACAGCATGAAG
>CAYUDF010000385.1:0-4094 GCA_964443465.1 uncultured bacterium | reverse complement strand
ACTCCAGTCAGGATCGCGGTCACGCCAGTTGATGCGCTGGTTCTGGCGTTCGCCGATATCAAGAACGGCACGGTCCATTTTGAAGATCAAAAAACAGGGATGGACCTGACGGTCTCCCGCATCGACGCCACGGCCAAAAACGCCGGCCTGGGCCAGGTCGCGTCGATCAAGATCGCGGCTGCATTGCAGGGCGATGAACAAAATATCAAGCTGGAAGGCAAGATCGGTCCGATCGAAGGGTACGATACGCTGGAGATGTTGAAGCCCGTGCCTGTCGACCTGAAAGCCGAGATTGGACCGTTTGACTACGCGCAAATCCGGGGCCTGATACCGGATAATCCGAATCTGTATCAACTGGATTACCTGGAGCCGGGCGGATTTCACGCGGTGTTGAATCTTGCGGGGCAGCTCGGAGCCCTCGAACTGTCACAAGCAACGTTTAAAACCAGTGTGCTCGGCGCGGAATCGGAAAACATTGTTGTTAATGCAACAGCCGGACCTGTCGATGTGCTTTCAATGGCCGGTCAACCCCCGGACGCCGATTTTTCGGCCGAGGTGACCATCGACCCGATACCGCTTGCGAAACTCCGGGAAAAAGCGGGGTCGGCCGGTGTGGTCCCGCCGGAACTGCAGCTCGATGGGGTCGCGTCCGCGACCGCGAAGATGTCGGGACGATTGCAATCGGCGCGAGTGGAGATAACAGTTGATCTGACGGGAAGCTCAATACAGATCCCTGAAAAATTTCACAAGCCGGCCGGTATCCCCCTGACTGTATCGTCCAATCTCACGTTGTCGGACAAAACCACCGGGATCGAAAAAGCCACTCTGAAGTTCCATGAACTGATACTCGATGCCTCGGGCACCATCGATATGTCAGGAGAGAATCCTGCCGTTGACCTGTCGATCAAATCGAACAAGACCGATCTTTCGAATTTTGCCGATATCCTGCCGGCGATTCAGCCATTCTCGGTCGGGGGCACCATCAAACTGCTGGCCGATATCAAGGGAGTTCTGGCGCCCGATCAACAGCCCGACGTCAATGGCACCCTGGAATTGAGTGACGGCTCCGCCCGCATCGAACAGATGCCGCAGCCGGTGACCGGCGGCAGCGCGCTTGTGGTGTTTACGCAGGACAACGCCCGGCTTGAAAACACGTCGGCTCTGGTAGGGCAGTCACGCGTCAACGTCGGCGCGGACGTTACGAGATTTCAGCCGTTCAAGGCCAGTTATACGGTCACGGTACCGGAGGCCCACCGGACCGATTTTCAAACACCGCCCAAGCCCAGTCCCCGGCCGGAGATTTTACGCGATGTCAGGATCGAGGGACAGTTGCGTCAGGACGGCGAAGAAATTTTTCACACGGGCCAGGTGACCTCCCCGTCGGGCAGCGTAGCCAACGTCGATTACCGGAATATGTCGGCCTCACTTCGGTCCACGCAGGACGAAGTAAAGATCGAATCGTTTTCGGCGGAGGCGCTCGGGGGGACTGTTGAGGGCAACGGTGTGTTTCACCCGACGGCAGAACCGCCTGCGTTTGAGATGACCACACGCGTCCGCCGCGTCAACCTGGCCGAGTACTTCAAGTACAAGGTCGAGTCGTTACCGAAATTTATCGAGGGGTCGATAGACCTGGACCTGGACGTGAAAGGGGCGGGCAAGGAGTGGGAACAGGTCAGCCCCACGCTCAGCGGTGGTGGAGCCGGTGCAGTGCTGCAGGGATCGCTGCTCAATGTAAACGTCGCCAACGAATTGCTCTACGGATTGCAGCAGCTACCCATGATTGACCAGAATGCGATCAACAGCGTACGCCAGAAAAATCCGAAGCTGTTCTCGAGCAGCAATACGGTGTTCAAGGACCTGCGCGGGGATATCCGTATAGAGAACGGGCGTGTCCATTCGAAGGGGCTTATCCTGAAAGCGGCGGAGTATTCGATTGCCGGCGACGGATGGGTGTCGTTTGACAAGCAGATGAGTTTGAACGCCAAAATCCTGTTTTCGCCGCAGACCACGCAGAAATTTGTGAAAGACATTGCCGTCATCAAGTACCTGACCAACAGCCAGGGGCAGCTGGAGATACCGATCTCGTTGTCCGGCGGTCTGGTGAAACCACAGGTCCTGCTGGACATCAACGCCCTGTCTCAGAAGATCCAGTCCGCAGCACTGGACGCAGGTGTTGACGCGTTAAAGGGCGAAGTGGAGGACCAGGTAAAGGATTTTCTGAAGGGATTCGGCAAGAAAAAGTCTGCCGCCAAGCCGGATACCTCGCAGACTCCGTGATTTTTACGGGTTCCGTGGAGTCTCCCACTGCCGACGTAACCCTAGATTGTTAATGACTTTTGCGGTTTGGCCTGTTAAATTGTTGGCCATGCCGTTTGGATTCAGCCTTGAGAACACGTCGGGCGGCGCCCGCGCCGGAGTGATCAGCACCGACCACGGGAGCATCCGTACGCCGGCGTTTATGCCGGTGGGCACGCAGGGTACCGTCAAATCGACGACACCAGAAAAATTGAAGCACCCGATCGGCGCCGAAATCATTCTGGGCAACGCCTACCACCTGTTCCTGCGGCCGGGCACAAAACTTTTTGAAAGCGTTGGCGGGCTCCACAAGTTCATCGGATGGGACCGGCCCATCCTGACGGACAGCGGTGGATACCAGGTTCACAGCCTGGCTGACCTGCGCAAAATCGAAGACGACGGCATCACGTTTCGCTCGCACATCGATGGTTCGCTTCAGCTTTTCACGCCGGAATCGGTTATTGAGGCGGAAGCGACAATCGGTGCCGACATCGTGATGAGCTTCGATTACTGCGCGCCGTTTCCCTGCAAACGCGAAGAGGCCGAACGCGCGGTGCGGCTCACCACCGACTGGGCGCGGCGGGGCCTGGCGCCTTACGGGGGACGGTTCAATCGCGGCGATTATGAGCAGGTGATATTCGGTATCGTCCAGGGATCGTGTTATCATGACCTCCGGCGTTTATCGATGGAGCAGTTGCTCGAACTGGATTTTCCCGGTTATGCTATCGGGGGACTTTCTGTCGGTGAGGCCAAGGACCAGATGTGGGAAATCACCGAACTGATCACCCCCGGGCTTCCCGAGGACCGGCCAAGGTACCTGATGGGGGTTGGCACTCCCATGGACCTGGTCAACGGTGTGGCGCGCGGAATCGACATGTTTGATTGTGTAATGCCAACCCGGAACGCAAGAAATGGAACGGTGTTTACCCGCAAGGGCAAGATGGTGTTGAAAAATGCCGCCTTTGCCGGCGATTTTTCGCCGATCGACGACGAGTGCGGGGGTGATACCTGCCGTAACCACAGCCGGGCGTATATTCGGCACCTGTTTGCGGCGGGGGAGATTCTGGGACCGGTGCTTGCGACGCACCACAGTTTGTATTTTTATTGTGATCTCATGCGCCAGATGCGCGCGGCCATCGAGGCAGATCGATTCGATACCTGGCGGAACGAATTTGTCGAAATGTATTCGTCCGGAGAACACAGGGTCGAACCTAACCTTTAGGGAGGAATTTTGAACTTCATTCATTTTGCAATGGCATCATCGAATCCCGATGGCGGCTCCAGTCCGCTGTCGATGCTTTTTCCGATCGTTGGTATGCTGCTTATATTCTATTTCTTGCTGATTCGTCCGCAACAGAAACGGCAAAAAGCAACACAAAAAATGATAGGTGCGCTTAAAAACGGCGACCGCGTTGTCACGTCGTCAGGGATATTCGGGACGATATCCGGCACCAAGGACAATTCGTTCATCGTGAAAATCGCAGACAACGTCAAAATCGAGATCCTCAAATCGGCGGTTACGTCGGTAGTGGAAAAAGGCAACGGTTAGCCGCCCCGGGGCCGTGAAATCGGCCCGGCAAGTCTCGCGACTGAGCTGATATTTCAGTAGCGCGCCGCAAATACGGTGGTTATTCTTAATACGGAGTTCACGGCGCCGAACAATGTTGTTTCCTGTGGCCGTGTTCTCCGTAATATATTATGGAATTAAAACTTAGATACTACGGCGATCCGATCCTTCGCATCGTATGTGATCCGGTTGAAACCTTCGACGAGTTGTTGGAGGAAGAAGCCCGGTTGAT
>CAYUDF010000384.1:0-4113 GCA_964443465.1 uncultured bacterium | reverse complement strand
TCTTTGACGTAGACCTTGTAGACGACCTCCAGCTTTTCGGATTCGTACAGACGCTGGAGTTCGTTCCGGATCTCTTCAAACGTGTACGGCCGCGGTTCCTGCTGGTCTACCAGCTTGACAATACGAAACCCGGCCGACTCCCGGAGCACCTGGCTAACGTCACCCGGTTTCATGTCCGACAGCACATCCTGGAAAAACTCCGGCAGGTCTTCGATCCTCAGCCATCCCAGGTCGCCGCCGGGGCCGGCGTTCGGATCCGTGCTGTGCTGGTCGGCTAAAGCCTCGAACGAAATGCCCTGCATAATCAGTGCGTGAACACTGTTGGCAGTTGCGAAAATAACCTGGATATCGGATTCGCTGGCCGTCAGGCGGATCAGGATATGACTCAACCGGACTTCTCCTGTGTCCGGTCTTTTTTCCGTCGCCTGGATAATATGGTACCCAAAAGTGCTCAGCACCGGCTCACTGATCTCGCCAACAGACAGAGTTGCCGCCGCGACCGCAAACGATTCCTCAGCCAGATCCTGCGGTTTCACAAAACCCAGGTCGCCGCCCAGCGGGGCGCTGGGGTCTTCCGAATACTGTTTCGCCAGTTCCGCGAACGACTCGCCTCTCATGGCCCTTTCCCGAATCCCGTCTATTTTCGTTTTCGCGTCGGACTTCACCTTTTCCGACGTGTCAAATCCGATAAAAATCGTTTTCAGACTCGCAACCGCGGGGCGGAACGGAAATTCATCCTTTTTCACTTCGTAGAAAGCAAGCAGGTCCTCTTCACTGATTTCGATCGTGCCGCGATCAACTTCCATTCTCAGCACTTCTTCCTCCAACATCCGGTTCCGGATCTGCTTCCGGTACAGCGCTTTGAGGCTCTCGACCGTAAATCCTTCTTTTGCCAGCTGGCTCTCGAATGTCGCTTCACCCCCCAGGGCCTTCACGTTGTCATTAATCGCCTTGGTCACCCGTTCTTCCACTACGTCAAACGGAATATCGATATCAAGCCGGGTCGCCTGGGCGATCACCAGCTTGGTATTAATCATTTCCTCCAGGACCCGGTTGTACATCGCCTCGTGTTCGGCCTCCGTCAGGCTGGTGCGCCCCTGCTGAAACAACATCTGCGTGATCAGAATCTGGATGTCGCTTTCAAATATCGCTTCGTCATCCACCACGGCCACAACCCTGTCCAGCAGCTCTTTTTCCGCTGGCGTTTCAACAGCCATACCCACCGTCGCCAGGACAACAATTATCATTACAATTCGTTTTTTCATTCTCTATCGCTCTTTTCCACCGCTGTCGAACCCGGTTCCAACTCCAGCGCCATTCGCAAATCGGGATCGAGGATCTCGATCCGTGCGCCCTTTCTGACCGTCGCAACCAGACTGTCGTACACGGCCGCCCTTTTATCCAGCAATAATATCCGCGAGATATCCTCCGCCACGTCTTCCAGAGACAACTTGTTTCGGGCTTCGCGCGCGTCCGTGATTTTTATAAAATGATATCCGAGCTCCGACTCGATGACATCGCTCACTTCTCCGATTTTCATATCAAACACAACTTCCTCGAATTCCGGGATCATGTTGCCCTTCGACAAAAATCCCAGATCCCCTCCTACGCCCGTGTGTTTATCGATCGAGTGCCTGCGCTCCACCCAACCAAAAGTTTTTTTCTGCAGCAGCCCTTCCACCTTGTCCGCTTCTTCCCACGAATTGACCAGAATGTGGCTGACGCGGAGTTCGCGCGTGTATTCGTCTTCATGCGTCGTGTAGTACTCCTGCACTTCGGTCTCCGTGACAACCGCCCGCTCCCGGATCACACCCTGCACCAGCTGGTCGGCAATAAGATCTTTTTTAAACTGTTCCAGTCGCAGCTCGATCTCGGGCGTCAGCGCCGAGCCGCCCTGCAGCGCCGCTTCGTATAACAATTCGGTGGTGATCCACCTGTCGAGATACATTTGTTTGTCGCCCAGCGTCAGGGCGCCGCTGTAACTACCCGGCAGGTAGGCTTCAAAATCGTCTTTGTAGAGCGTCTTTTCGTTGACCCGCGCCACCGGAAGACTCGTCTCTGATCTCTGACCGACGTCCCTCCGTTCGCACCCCACCGAGGTCAACAAGATAATAGGGGGCAGGATACCCCCTATCACCGCTTTCCGAAATACACGAAAGCAAACAGTCTTGTTCAATTGCACTCTCCCGCTAGGCGGCGTATGCCGCGCCGGCGCCTGTTAAATGGTTGCCTTGCAGGTCTAGGTTGCGGGTTTACTGTTGATGCTCCGTTCTTCGACGACGACCTTTGAAAAGTTTTTGTCGTGTATGACCAGACCCAGTTCTTCTTTCCATTTTACCAGCAGTTCGTTCAGGCGTTCATCGTTTTTGCGCTGTTTAATCCCCGGGCGGATACTATCACGCGCTTCATCCATCGACAGTTTATGCGAGTCCTGCATTTCCGTGAGCTTGAGGACGACCCAGCCACGGGAAGACTCAAACGGCGGGGCCACATCACCCACGTGTTTGATGGCAAACCCGACCTTATCCATTTCCGTCTGTTCGCCCTCGGCGAGCAATTCCGTTTCGGCCAGTGATTCGCGCGTTACTTCGTCAATCGAATACGCCATCGCCACCGTGCGGAACCGCTTTCCGCCCTTGATCTCGTCGTACGCGATCTTGGCGGACTCATGGTCACCGGTGAGGATCACGCCAAAACGACGTTTCTCCGGTAGGACAAAAAACGCCTCTTCCTCTTGATAGTACTCACGAATTTCTTTTTCGGTGACGAGCGTCTGCTGGTTGATCATGTCATCCCACAGACGGTTGATCATCAATTCTTCCTGCTTCGCCCGGAGGATCTTTTTTACCTCGGGATGTTCGGCGATTTTCGAACGTTCCATCTCTTCGGGAACGATCTCCGCCATCATGCGCTCCATAAGGAAGCTTTTGAGTCCACCGAAACGGAACTCCCGGCGAGGACGCGCAAAAAACGAAGCGCCGTCGTAGTAGTCCGAAAAGTCCCGGACGGTAATGGTTTTGGCATCATAACTGAGCAAAGGCAGATCGAGGTCGTCCTCTTCGAAAAACAGGAGGGGATACACCTCGTCTTTACGATTCGGCGGATTGTTGAGCGAACGATCGGGTGGCAGGGCGTCGAGTAAGGTGTAGAAGTTTGTCCAGAACCATATCACGTTCCGGTCCGCGCGCAATTTTTTCGTCGATTTGTTGACCGTCATCATCTCGTTGAGCACACGGACTTCCTGGTACATGGTTTCGCGGAGGTCGTCGTAAGACTCCTTCTGACGAGCATCCGTCCGACGCAGCACCTTGACGATAAAAAAGCCATACGGCGTTTCGACCGGGATACTGACGCCGCCTACCGGAAGCGAAAAGATGGCCGACTGCAGGTCCGGGCCGGTCATTCCGTATGAAATGGTCAACACTTTACCGCCGACGTCGGCGTCGGGACCCCTCGAGTACTGCTTGCAGATCGACTCGAAATCGGATCCATCCTGCAGCATCTGATAGATATCTTCGGCTTCGTCCGGCGTGTCGACCAGGATTTGCTTGACCGTCAATGTAGCGCCCTTGTTCCGGTAATGCTCGCGGATCTGTTCGTCCGTCACCTCGATGTCACCAGCGGCGACCAGCTTCAGGTATGCGGTCTGCAGTCCCATTTTCCGGAAGGCTTCCATTCCGTTGAGAACGGACTGGTCCTTGTCATAACCCAGTTCATCCGCCTTGTACGCCATGACTTCCTTGTTCAGCATGGTCTGGAGGAATTCCCGGTATCCTTCCTCCCCCGACGATCGGGGCAGATACTTGGGATCGACCCTGGCGTAGGCCTCTTCAAACTCTCCCACGGTGATTTTTTGGTCCTGGAATTCCGCCAGCACTGCACCGTCTTTACCGCTGCACGACAAAACACATGCCGTCGCCGCGACGATCAGGATAATGAAAAGTGCTCTGGAAAACTTCATCGATAGTACTCCTTGTTTAGTCAAAAAAACGGACCCGCCCGATCTCCCGCTCGGCGAATCCAGGAAACAGTTTTTCACCGGATTGATATATTCAGGTAATTTTGCAATTTCGGGGGGCCCGGATGGCCCGGCGGCCTCCGGACACGAAGTTC
>CAYUDF010000383.1:0-4121 GCA_964443465.1 uncultured bacterium | reverse complement strand
TAGGCAGACACACAACAACGGGATTTCACCGCGGCCGACTGCCGGGTTCAGCCTCGTCGAACTGATGGTGGTTCTGGTGATACTTGCCATCGGCCTGTTGCCGCTGGCGCTCATTCAAACGCGGGCTCAGCAGGACGTATTTGAATCGGGGCAGTACACAGAGGCACTCCAGGTCGCCCAGCTTCAAATGGAATCGGCCAAGAGCCTGGGATTCGGTAACGCCGCGACCGACTCGGGAACGGTCGACGTCTACGCCTGGCGGGCGAATGTCGACAACGTCAGCTTTGGCCTCGATCAGATCGTCATCACAGTGGCCTGGAACGAAAAGGGCCGCACGCGCAGAATTCAGATCATGGACAGAATGTCATTCCGGTAGGTAATCGTCATGAAAACGTTCTTCAAAAACAACATCTCTTTGATCAAACGCAACAACGGACTCACCCTGGTTGAGATCATGATGACTCTTCTCATCTTTGCCACCGTGCTCGCCGTTGTGAACAACGTATTTTTCACGACCCAGAATCTCTACACCCGTACGTCCCAACGCGCCGGGCTGCAGATGAACACGCGCGCCGGGCTGAGCCTCATGGTCACGGAGATCCGTACCCTCGGGTGCGATCCGACCGAAGCCGGCATCGCCGGACTACGCAGCGCCGGGGCGGATAGTTGCCGGTTCCAGTCCGACAACGACGGAGACGGCGCCATCCAGCTGAACGAACCGTCCGAAGATATCGTTTATTACTTCGACCCCGTTGCGGAAACAGTTTTTCGCGACCCCGGAACCGGCCCGCAGGCGTTCATCACAAACGTAACCGGTTTCGCATTTCAGTTTTTTGATAAAGACAATGTCCAAATGGGACCATTACCGCTCACATCAGCAAGAACCCCAGACGTTCGCTCGATCGGGATAGTGATCACCGCCGAAATGCCCCGCAGCGGCGAGATCAACACTTCGACGAGGATAGGGTTGCGAAACGTCGGTGGGTAACACAATAAAAACGCACCGGTCCGAAGCGGGCGCACCGGATGCCTGAAGGAGAAGATCATGCTTAAAGCACTTAGAAACGAAAAGGGCACAGCACTGGTCGCCACACTGTTTTTTATCACCGCGCTGGCTGTAACAGCGACGGTGATCGTGTGGGTTGCAGGATCAGAACGCAGAGTGTCTCACAATGAATACACCTACCAGCGGTCGTTTTACGCTTCCGATGCCGGCGCCGAGACGGCGATCAACTGGGTACGTATCCAGCCGATCCCGCCACGGATCGTCGACGCGGATGAATTGTTCGTCGAACACATGGACGACTACACAACCATAGAAGGCGACCCCGATCATCCGACGAATGATCACAAGTACCAATACGATGTGAGATTCGATCGTATCAGATTTCGCCCCGGTTGGAGCCGAGAGTATCTCGACTTTGACTATACGATCGATTCAAGAGGGGCGAGTGTCAACCTAAGCTCAGCCCGGATAGAAGTCCGGACGAGCAGGCTCTTTCGACAGGGGTATTAACCATGCGAAAGAAGAATAACCTAGCAATGACAACGGCTCTTGTTTTTGCCCTCGTCTCAATCGCCGGCGCCTGCGGACTCGTGTCCGCCCAGGTGGTGCCGGAGTGCGAGTACCCGCTGTTTATTCAGGAGGGTGGCGTCGACGCAAACGTCATGTTTGTGTTTGATAACTCGGGAAGCATGAATGAGATCGTTTATCATCCCGATTTCGATCCGCACACGACTTACACTGGCGGATTGACATCGACCAAGACGTACTACGTCGGTAGCTCCGGTTACTACAAGCCCTACCATTTTGTGTCGGGGCAACCCAGCAGCCCGAGCATCTACCTGATCAACAGCGACGGGGGTCAGAACGGCCGATACTGGGGTAACTACCTCAACTGGCTGTACTGGCACGCGACATCGGAGCAGATCGCAACGATGCCGCTGGTCACCCGTGTGCAGGCGTCCAAAACGGCCGTCAACGAGATCGTCGCCGACAACGACGCGATCCGGTTCGGCGTGATGGAGTTTACGTACGACTCGGGCGGAAAGCTCACCGTACCGATTGGCGCCGACCACGCAGAGATCATCAACCGTGTTAACGGAATCACGGCAAACACCTGGACACCACTGGGCGAGACTCTCGTTGATGTCATGGAGTATTTCCAGGACACCAGCGGGGACGCTCCGATCCAGTACCCGTGCCAGAAGTGTTTTATCGTGATCGTCACGGACGGCTATCCGACCAAAGACCTCAACGTCCCCGCCTACATCGGGGATTATGACGGTGACGGCCGGGAACCCGGCACCTGTGCATCGATCGGGTGTACGACGTGTGGTTCTACGAACGACTGTTCGGATTACCTGGACGACGTCGCCATGTACATCCGTGAAAACGACTTCCGGCCCGACATGGAAGGCGACCAGATGGCGTTTACCTACATGGTCGGATTCACGCTGGATGCTCCGTTGCTCCAGGAGACCGCCGACAACGGCGGCGGCTTGTACCTCAACGCCAACAACGCCGAAGAGCTCCGCATGAGCCTGTCCAACATTCTCAGGGACATCGTGGACCGGATCTCGACCGGTTCGGCTGTAGCGGTTGTCTCGACGGAGGGGCAGGACGAAGACCTGCTCTACCGAGGCAAGTTCATGCCCAAGAAGTGGCTTGGATACGTTGAAGCGTTCGAATTGCCCTATGAGCCCGGCGAAGAGCCCCTGTGGGAAGCGGGCGAAAGGCTGGCAAACCGGATACCCACCACGCGCACGCTGTTCACCGCGGTGGACGGGCAGCAGGTGGATTTCCGGCCCGAATACGTGGAAAGTTACTGGACAAAGATGGAAGTCCCGACTTTGCTGGACGCCATCGACATCGCCACGTGGATTATGGGTTATGACGTGGAAGGTTATCGCAGACGCGACGGCTGGGTCCTGGGTGACGTGATCGACTCTTCACCCGTGGTTGTCGGCCCGCCTTCTTCGTTTAATATGAACGACGACTACCTCGACTTCCGGGAAGCCTACGCCTACCGGCAGAAGGCGATCTATATCGGCGCCAACGACGGTATGTTGCACGCTCTCGACGCGAACACCGGCGAGGAAATGTGGGGGTACATCCCCAGCGCTTGTCTGCCCAGGCTGCAGGTGCTCGCCGATCCGGACTACTGCCACGAGTACTACGTCAACCTGACGCCCCTGGTCACCGACGTTTATGTCGACGGTTACTGGCGGACCGTACTCGTCGGGGGTCAGAAACACGGCGGCGGCATGTATTTCGCCCTCGACGTGACGTATCCCGAATACCCGGAGCTGATGTGGGAGCTCGAAATCCCCGAAATCGCGGAATCGTGGTCAAAACCCGAGATCTACCGCGACAAGGATTCGGGTAAGTACGTAGCTGTAATTGGTTCGGGCCCGGACTTCGACACCGGCGAGGCTAACGTTGTTGCCGTGGACATGGCCGATGGTTCGGTGCTGTGGACCGATCACCTCGGCGCCGTAGCAGGCGTTCACATGGCTACTGGCGCAAATGCGGTGGATATGGACTTCGACGGCTACGCCGACCTGATGTACGTATCCGACCTGGCAGGTAACCTGTGGCGCTACGACCTCCATGCGGGGACATCACCACCCGACAGGTCGCTTCTGTTCGCCACGGATCAGTCGATCCAGGCGCCGCCGATCCTGACGGTCGACTACAACAACGATGTGTTCCTGTACTTCGGCACGGGCCGATACATCGAAATCGCCGATATCGCCGACGACAGCCCCAATACGTTCTACTCGGTCATCGACGACCACCAGAACAACACGGTTGATCGTTACGACATGGTCGATCAGACAAGCGCGATCAACGCGCTGACCGAAGCTGACCGTGGCTGGTATATCGACCTGGAACAGGGAAGCGGCGAACGGATCGTGGAGCCCGACGCGCTGGTATCGGGTGTTGTGTACTTCACAACATTCGCGCCGACGGACGTGCCGTGCAGCGCGGGTGGTTACTCGTGGTTGTACTCCGTCATGTTCCGCAACGGCGCGGCGTACGACGGCAATGACAACGCCGACGACGACGGCATCGAAGGCCGAATTGAGGACCTCGGAGAAGGCGTCGCCACGAAACC
>CAYUDF010000382.1:0-4157 GCA_964443465.1 uncultured bacterium | reverse complement strand
TTAGAACGAGGATACAGATTTTGTACTCGGGGCGCGGTGTTATCGCGCCCCGTTTTATTTGCTGGTGGAGGATTGAGTCTGGCCGCCGGACAGCCTGGAACGGACCTTTTCGCCCGCGCTCTGCCCCCACATCACCACGGTTCCCATGAGCATCACAAACAGGACCATGCTGAGCAGGGCGACGCTGATCGACGCCACAATATCTTTTTGTTGATCGGATATCTTCAAATATTAAACCCCGGAAATACCATAGAATCGGCAACACCCGCACGGGCGCTCCGATTACTATACTGCAACCGGTGTGCCGGGGCGGGTTGTGTGCGGTAGTGCCCCACAGGGTGTCAAAGTTACCCGGAATTGCCCCGAAGTGGGTGGTTTCACCCCCAGCTTTCACAAACAGGGTGTTGTTGCATACACGGTGGCGATCCCATATTATCGCCGGGTATGGCGCGCACCCGAAAAAAGAAAAAAGCCCCGGCGGTAAAAGTCCCTCAACCGGTAGTTGTACAACCGACCGGGCGAACGACAGACATCTACCTCGCCCTCGTATCGGCCGCCGCGGTGGTTTGTTTTTACCCCCTGCTTACGTATTTTTTTGCGCAGGATGATTTCATTCTGATACATACCGCCTGGAGGCACGGGTGGGGCGCCGTTTGGGATTTTTTCTCCAGCGCCAGCGGATTCTTCCGGCCCCTCACCAAAGCGGCCTACTTCGGCGTCATGTACAAAATATTCGGATTAAATGCGACACCGTGGCACGTCGTATCAATGGTTGTTCACATCGTCAATATCAACCTGTTTTTTGTGTTAATGCGACGGGTCGGTATAAAGCCGGCGGCCGCGTTGATCGTCACCACACTGTTTGCGCTGAACCTGGCGTTTTTTCATGTGATCGCCTGGATTTCCTGTATCCAGCAACTGCTGGGTTTATGCTTTTTGCTGGCCGCATTGATCTGGGGCATTGATTACGTCCGCGACGGTTGTTCGAAAAGGAAATGGCTGTCTGTTGCGGCATATGTGCTGGCGCTCTTCAGTGTCGAACAAACGTTTGGTGCGCCCGTGATTCTGGTCGGATATTTTTATCTTGTACCCGATGAACGAAATAAGCGTCAACCCCTGCTCCCGCTGTTGAGAAAACTATGGGTGCATCTCGCCCTGCTGGCCATTTACCTGCTTTTCATCGGCGTGTGGAAAACCGCGCCGGGCTCGGGTTCTTACGCGTTCAAGTACGGCTCCAACATCTGGATCAACCTGGTCACGTATTCCGGCTGGACGATCCAGTTCTGGGCCGCGTTGCCGTCACGGATGGCGCTGGGCAGGATCGCGTGGAGCGTAACGCACATACTGGTTATTATATTGATTGTATATAACGTACTGAGGAAACGGTGGCGCGAAACGGCGTTTGGACTCCTGTTTTTTATCGTCACGATATTTCCAACGCTGTTCCTCGAGAATCACACGTTTTACTTGCACACCTATATTCCAGCCTTCGGGCTGCTGTACCTGATTGCATTGTTCGTGCAGGATATCCTTGACTTGCGGCCGTTGCGAAACAACCGCGTGCAGCTCGCCATTCTCACTGTGACACTGGTTGCAATTGCCGCCGGAGCTTACCAGATGGTGACGCGGAACGAGACTTACAGGATGTTTGACTACATTGATATGCAACGCAGCTTTGTTTTGCGGCGGGCGAGAATCGCAGCAGCGGTTACTCGTGATCTCAATGCAGAGAAGCCGTTTAAAGATAAAATCAAAAAAGTTTACATCGTATACGCCCGGGAAGAAGGACGAAAGGAGGCGAAGTGGAACAGAACCAACGTGGAAACGGCGATTGGCCAGGGCCGCCTCGTCAACCTGATTTACGGGCAGCCGGATCTCGAAGTCGTATTTGGAATCTCGGGGGACGAAATTCCGTGGGCGGAACAGTTTTTTGCTGATATATACTTTTTTGATGATTACGGAAACTGCATGAAAATGGACGCAACGGAACAGAAGACACCATGAAGCAATTTGTAGTTGTGGCGTTCTGCGTATTGATCTGCGTGGCCGGCGCGGGTCTCTCCCTGGCCCAGGACACACCGAAAGCCAACCAGGTGTGGGACGTCTCCAAAGACGGCGGCAAACACTTCAAGACCATCTTCGACGGGCTGTATACGCGGAAACGCTGACAACCGCGGTTCGCCCGGCTAGTCGTTTTCCTGGTAAAAACTGATCGCCTCGAACGGGTTGACCACACTCGTACAGATATTTAGAAGGTGCGCCGACATCCGTTTGAGATAACGCGCGTACAGTGCTGTGGTGACGGCGTTGCCTGTGGTGCACGCGGCGTCTGCCCCCGTTTCCTGGATCAAGCGGGTGAGGATTTCGTCACATTTTTTGAGAATCCACCAGTATCCCTCGATCAGCCCCTGGGCTTCTTCCTTGTTGGTCTCCTTGACCGTGGGAATCACCTTGTCGAACAACTCCAATGTGGCTGTCTCGATTTCCCCTATTGATTCTTCGTATGTAGCACAGGTCAGAATCTTCGGGTGGGCGATGGCCAGGTCCATGATGTTTTTGGTGTAGTCTCCCAGTCGCTCGATATCGATCACGATGCTGGTGAGGATCAATCCGGGGATAATGTTGGCGCCGCCGGTGATAGCGAGGTGTTTGAGCACTTTTTTGCGCACTTCGCGCTGGTACGTGTTGATCTGGATGTCCTGGGCGTAGACGTTTATTTTTGCCTCCGCTTCGTCGCTGTCTCGGAGCGAACGTACCGATTCGTGGAACATGGCCTGCGCGTGCTCCAGCATTGTATGAGAATCGCTGAGCGCCTGTTTGAGCAGGTTGTCCGATCTCCACAGTTCGATAAGTTCTTTAAAATTGAACAAAACGATCACCTCGCGATCCAGATAATAAGCATCGGTATGATAAAGAATAAAATTACTATAAAAAAGATCGGTATCAGTTTTGACCGGGTTGCGAGCCCCGCCAATATGTTCGCCATGCGGAGCGGAATCGCGCGCAAGGGCCAGAGAATCAGTATACCACTAATATTAAACAACAGGTGAGCGAACGCAACCGTCACGGCGGCGACCTCTCCCGTCACCATTGCGGCGAGTATAGCGGTAATGGTGGTGCCGACGTTGGCGCCCAGCGTCATCGGAAAGATCTGTACCAGCGTCAGGATGCCCGCGCCGGCCAGGGGCACGGCCAGGGAAGTCGTGATCGAACTGCTCTGCACCATCACGGTGAGCACCAGTCCCAGCATGAAACTGCGCCCTGCGTTCTTGAACAACTGCGAGGAGAAAAAGGCTTCCACCTTGCCGATCACCAGCGCCTTCAGATTGATTACCAGGTATCTCAAAGCGAAGAGAAGCAGCAGAACAGACAGTATCAGTATGATTACGCCGTTTTCGCCCGATAAGCTGGTGATAGCCTTGACGGACGGGGTAACGATAGTTTTCAGCGGGTTGAACAACTTGAATCCGCCCGCGTCGGCAAAATGCTCACCCAGGAACCCCGCCGCGCGCCCCAGGTAGTTGGTGGCCAGCTGCAGCGGGAATATAACGATCACGGAAAGCACGTTGAAGAAATCGTGTACCGTCGCGGCGGCAAAAGCGCGTTTGAATTCGTCCGCCCGTCCGATATGTCCCAGCGAGACGAGGGTGGCCGTCACGCTGGTGCCGATGTTAGCGCCGATGATAATGGGAATGGCGCCCGCGACTGACAGCGCGCCACCGGCTACGAGAGCGACTGTCATCGATGTTGTGGTGGATGAACTCTGCACGATGCTGGTGGCGAGCAGTCCGATGAACAATCCCACGAAGGGATCGGACGTTGTTTCCAGCAGTTGTCTCGCGAAATCCTTGCCGAAAAACTTGAACGACGCGCCCATCAGCGAAATGCTGACAAAGAAAATGTACAGCAGCGCAAGGAGGGCCAGCAGCCGTAAAAACGGTGGCACACCGGTGTTCGTTTTAAGGTAAATTGGAATTCTCCGACGAGGTTTTTGTCGACCCTGTTCAGACAAAAAAGTCGGCTTAGTGTGGTTCAGATTCCGGTCGGTGTCAAATGGAAACGATGCGACCCCCGCGGTTGCCCGCAGGAAAAGCCTACGTGGTGGAACGGGAGCGTGTAAATGCCAGAGCGGGAACCCAGCCGCTAGTGGTGGTCTC
>CAYUDF010000381.1:0-4164 GCA_964443465.1 uncultured bacterium | reverse complement strand
TTCCAGAACTCGGAGTTTTTCGGCGGCGACATCCTCGTTCAGATAGTTTTTCCCGAAAGCAACGGAGAGTACGAGGCGGAGACGGAAGACTGGACCGATCAGGAGTTGTCCGACGCGAAGTCGGCGGCCATCGCCGGTATGCTGGAAATCGAGGGCAGTTTTCCCGCGATGCCGATGCATTTTGTTTTCAGGTCGATCGAACGCGCGGAAACCGGTTATGAGGCGATCAAACACGACATGAACGAAGATGGACCGTGGTTGATCGACGTGCTCAGGCGGATCGATCCGTCCCTGCCTTACGATCCCACTTTTAACCTGGCGGATATTACGGCGCACGAATTCAACAACAGGGGCCGCGAGGCAATGGGGACCGATTTTGTTTTTACGACTTATGTGGCCGACAGCCGCAACGCGCCGAGTCACCGGTTTCACGGGGCCAACTATACCGCTTACGCCAGACTGGGTGGACCGTACCAGGTGACGCCTTTTCCGGCGGGCCTGGATCCAAACAATATTACCGACTGGATGGTTTTTTCGAAGATATACCAGCACGAGACGGGCCACGTATTCTGGACGCTGGACGAGTACGAATCGGCGCCGGGTCAATGCACGATGAGTTCCGGGTACCTGTATTACCCGAACAACAACAAGGATTCAGCGTTGATACCGGGAAACGACGACTCGTGCGACATGTTCGGTCCATACGATTGTATCATGCGATACGCGGCGAGAGAGGATGTGGGACGGCCGTGGTGCAAGTGGACGAAGGGCCAGATGGGTGTCATCGATAACAACAACAATTCGATACCGGACCTGTACGATTCACAGCCTGTAATCCAGTTTTTATCGGCCGCGATTGAGACGGTGGAAACGCCGGATCTGACGGTCGGCATCAAGGCGATATCGATACCGGTCCCCAATCAGAACGGTATGCAGAATCCTGACGACCGTATAGATTACGCCGCGCCCCTCCGGAGCGCCACCTACAACCTTATGGGGCTGGGAACGCACACACTTGATCCCGAAGACGGGAGGTGGGATGACACGTCGGAAAATGCTTATATCCGGCTTAACGGTCTGCCCGCCGGTATGGTTACTGTGTCGTTCAAGGCCAGGAATGCGGTGGGCGTATGGTCGGACGAGTATACGAAGACGATCTATTATATCGGCGTAAACTACGCCCAGGTTACCACCATAACGGAGCACGATGGTATCAGTTTGCAGTGGAATGTGCTGGACGAACAGTTCGGCGCCCGGTTTGACGTCTTTCGTCTGGATCCGGGGGAAGAGGGCGCCGGTACTCGAATCGCCATAAACGTGCAACCCGCCGGGGCTCCGGTCAACGGGTTCGAGCCGTTTGAATTTAAAGACAGTGATGTTAAGCCGGGACGGATTTACCGGTACTATGTTGCCGGCCGGTTCAATCTGAACATCGGCGGTGAACAACGGTTTTATCGCAGCGAATCCGATGTTGTCGAAAACAAGGCAATGCTTCCCCTGTCGGATGGTGTGGTGTCCAACGCCGCGCCCAATCCGTTCAGTTCCGAAACACAGATTTCGGTAGCTGTTCCGCCGTCGTTTGAGGATCAGGGCGGCGCCTCCGGTGTCCCCGTTTACCAACAACGCGTTGCCACCGCCGTGGAAATTGCCGTGTACGATGTGGTCGGTAGACGCGTCAAACTTTTGTACCGGCAGGATACACTGAGTGATGTTGTTACCGAGATATGGGATGGCACCAACGAGAACGGCGTGTCTGTACCCGCGGGAATTTATTTTATGAAAGTAACTGCCGGTGAAACAACCAGCGTCAGAAAAGTATTGTTGATTCGTTAAAAATAAAAACACGAATGTTCCTGAACAAACATGTGTTACAAAACTGCTTGAATTTTTTTGTTTAGCGCGTCGTTACTGTGCAAACCATGAACCCACTTGCCAATCGTCTCTTCTTCGGGTATATTGGAGTGAAGCGATGTTGCCGCACGTTTTGCTATTATTCTTTACTGACCTGCATTTTGTGCTTGACGGGAAAATACGATTTTACTAGGGTCTCATACTAGATATTGTGGTTTTCCTGAGTTAATGCACAGCATCCTGTGTATCCCAACCCACGCAAGTACGGAATACCGTACCGTTTATCGGCTTGGAACCGAAGGAGAGCAGGTACATGGAAAAGCAGGACAAGAGTGATGTGCTGGTCAGAGACAAAGAATATGTAAAGTTCATTCAGTTGTTGAGAAAAGCGGAAAAGGAAGGGCGGCTGGACGGCAGTTACAACTGTTCACTTTGCGGAATGAGATTTAACACGCAAGAGGAAGCAGAGGAATGTTGCCGGGTAACGGTTACTTGATGTTGGGATGACGCGTATGCAAGAAGTCGATTCGAAAACGATTAAACAATATTGCTCCGTTTGTAAGTCCGATTACGATATGGAGATCATCAAGCAGGGAAGCAGTGAAAGTGTGTTGTGGCTGAAGTGTCCGGAGTGTAAAGGATTCCTCCCTTACATGCCCGATGATGACGACGAAGCCAAGAGCACGGATGCGGCCGGGGACGAGCCCGTTGCCATCGAGGATCTGGACATCGAAAGCGCCAGGGAGTATATGGAAAGTGGCGTTTACGAAATTGGAGAAGTGATTCACCACCGATCCTGGAACGACTACGGAAAGATTCTGTCAAAGGACGCTTTGCCCGGTAATCGTAAGACGATCTGGGTCCAGTTTCTCCGACAGGGGAAAGTACAATTGCTCGAAAACGTCGCATCTTAAGGAGTCTGTCGAAAAAACCGATAAGACACAATCTGCATCCCGCATTCAGCACTCGGGCGATATCGGGATCTTGATGATCCTTCTGTTTGTAATTGCCGCAGTGGGTGTACTGACGCCTTTTAATAGAACTCTCGCCGCCGGTCTCTATATAGATGCCGCCGGCGAGATTTCTTTTTTGAACTCGCCACAGAATCGGGCGATTACCGGGCGCCTCGCCCGCAACGAAGGTACCGACCCCAACGCGACCATGTACCTCCTCGACGCGACGTTCACAGTCAAGTCATATGCCCTGGTGGAAATTAATATTCCGTTTGTTGCCCTGGAACAGGTTGATGTAGAGCGCGGTTTGGGAGATGTGACGATCCGCGCCCGGGCGCGGATGTTCGAACGACCCCACAGGAAACTGTACTTCGTCTCTTTTTTGCGAACGGGCTCGGGAACCACGCGAGTGTATCCATACGCCTCGCAGAGCATCGACCTCGAGTTGGGGGTTGCTTATGTGGATACGCTGGGGCATTTCGACTGGTGGGCGTCCGTTACCGGCGCATACGTCACCAAAGAACCGGAAGGCATACCCGAAGATCAGCTGCACGGAGATTTTGGCCGGGTCGGGGCCGGAATTGACGTAACAGCCATCCGTTCGCTGAGGATCGGCGCGGGCGCGATGGCGGCGTTTTTCGGCGAAGGCCGTTCGAGGCAGTTATACCTGGCCATGCTTCAATACCAGCGATCGCAATGGATGACACTTTCGTTATCCGGCCAGGTTGAGGGCGGCGACGAAGACGAACGAGTCGGCGATTTCGCCATTATCGCCGGGATACGCGTAACCTACTGACCATCTGCCCACCGATTGTTTCTGTTTGAGCCGGGCGGCTTCCTGTATGTCCGGATTGCATCATGTCGGGGCAAATCGCAGATTGAAACGGCGTCCGCTGCCACGCTTGTAATCGGACCCTCCCGGACCGGTTTCTCCACGTTTCCAATAGGGTCAAGATAGGTCCACTGATCCCGGCAAATTCCTCTCGAATCCTCATAAGTTTCATAGTAACAATCTGTTGAGAGATGGCATAGCCTTTGCCATTACCCGTTCAGAACCCCAGGCATCAGCACACTGACTCAAACATCCAGAGGAAGATCCGTACGACGGATGATTCCTCGGGGGTTAAATGAAACGGATTATTCTGGTAGAAAACGACGGCGTCACGAGAGACCTGATATCCACTATCCTGGATGGGTGTGAATTTGACGTGATCGCGTTTGATTCAGCAACGAAGGCGTTGTTCTCTGTCTGCGCGGTCTTACCTGATCTGTTGATCGTTGATCAGGCGACACCCGATATGGCGGGACTCGATCTGGTCGCCAGGATACGGCAGCAAACGCTTTCCAGTTTTCCGGTTGT
>CAYUDF010000380.1:0-4174 GCA_964443465.1 uncultured bacterium | reverse complement strand
CCCGGCGTGGTGAACGTATAATACAACGTCAATTGATAATAGCTCGACCAGGGAGTACCCGCGGTCCACGAGCTTTGCGTACCATCCCCATAATCGAATTGATATTCGATGGGATGCCCGTGATTGCTGAAAGAACCGCTGGTACTGATCTGTCTTTCTGTTCCCACAATCGCCGGCGGCGAATAATGAGAGGGCACATCGGGCGTGCCTATTGCTTCAGGATCAGCGGTAATCTCGATCCTCGAGTACTGAGCCGACCAGTCCGAAACGGCATCGGTGTCTACGCTGCACCGGGCTCGATAGTAGACATCATAGGTTCCCGCTGCAGTCCAGGAATGATCAGAGGTCATCGAGGATGACCAGGCGGAGAAATTCCCATCGCCCCAGTCAAACTGATAGTCAATGGTAAGATGTGAAGCGTCTGAGCGCCCAACATCGTACGCTTCAAACGTTATGCTCTCGTTCGTGGGACCGTAATAGGGACCTTCGGGACCATACTGATAAATGGTGACCTCCTCCACAATGCTAACCACCGTGGGCAATGACCAAGGGGACTCCGGCTCGCCATGGCCGGGGAAAGCGCATCGCGCCTGGGTTTTCACTTCGTAGTCACCATGCGTGGTGTATCGATGTCTCTCGGTAGTATCTGCCAGCGACCACGCGGTGATCGCCGACCCATCACCCCAGTCATAGCGATATTCGATCCAGCTGGTGTGCCAGTTGCTGACAGCTCCCCGGGCGATGTAGGTCAGATACTCCATCTTATGTCCAACCGTCGGGCCGGGAGGAGCAAAAGGCGCAGTGACAAATTCCGGAGCGACCGGATATATGTCGATTGGATCAGACCATTCGGAAATAACACCCGGATGGGCGATACACCGTGATTGCCGCGTCATCGGATAGGTACCGGCCGTCGTCCAGGTCTTGCTGAGACTACTGATGTAGGGCACCCAATCAGATTGAGTTCCTTCTCCCCAGTCGATCCTGGTTTCCACGTCATGACCTAGCGAACTAATGCCTCCGGCGACAAAATACGATCTGGCGATGTTTATTTCGGGATGCCTCAGAGAATATGGATAACTCACGTAGCCTGGTTTGGCGATCGTTTCAACCGCCGTGGTGGTTATCGTCACAACCAGCGAATCCGCGGAAACTGTAAAATCGGGGTGAACCGTGCACCGTGCCTGGTATTTCACCACATAGGTACCTTCGGTTGTCCAGGTATGCGACGCCGTGAACGGTCCCGGGTTAATCCAGTCCGAAAATGTGCCATCGCCCCAGTCGAAGCGCCCTTCAAGCGCGTCACCCAGATTGGTTGCCGAACTGTGGTATACCGTATAGTCGTAGGGATCGTTGATAATCCCCGCCGCTATTCCGTTGATCGTTCCGGGAAGTGAACCGATAGTTTCAGTCGGATCAGAAATCGTAACGGCAGTTGCCGCCGACCACGCAGATTCAATCGTGGTATGGGTTCTGCATCGAGCCTGGACGATGACATCATAGGTCCCGGCCGAACTCCAACTGTGAGACAAACTGGTTAGCGCACTCAGCCAGCCCGTCACGGTACCGTCGTCAAAATCAAAACGATATTCCACCAGGTGTCCTTCACTGCTTACGACGCCACCGGCTGCATAAGTCAGACTCTCACCGGTTTCCCCGGAAGCGGGCCCGCCGGGAGCGTCGGGGGTTGACACGGTCTCCACCGGAGCGGCGGTGATGGTAACTGTTGTGGCCGAAGACCACACAGATTCTATTGCCGGATGATCGGCGCAACGTGCCTGAGCCTTAACGTCGTAGCTACCCTCCGCTGCCCAGGAATGTGAGGTCGAGGTTGATGCAGACCACGTCGAATAGTTTCCGCCCCCCCAGTCGAATCTGTATTGCAGCTCGTCTCCATAGCTGCTCACGGCGCCGGAGGTGGAGTAAGACGCGCTCTGGCCGACCTGGTTGGTTGCCGATCCGGTCGGCGCGACGGGAACACTGACCGTCTCCGCCACAAATACGGTGATGGTCACGTCGATTGAATCGGACCAGGCGGATACGACCGCCGGATGTGTGATACAACGTGCCTGCGCTTTGACCTGGTACGTCCCCGCGGTCGCCCAGGAATTCTGTACAGGAACGGTTCCCCAATCAGAGTAACTGCCGTCTCCCCAGCCAAATTTGTACTCCACATCGTGGCCGTAGTTGCTGACAGCTCCAGTGGCGTTATAGGTCAGGTCCTGGTTCTCAACACCGGTTGTGGGTCCACCGGGCGCGGCTGGAACACTCACGGCTTCTACACCAGCCAGGGTGTAGGTACCGCTGAACGTCACTGTTCCGCCGGCCACCACAGTCTGAGTCTGGCTGGCTGGCACCGGGAGATTCCACCCCACTTCAGCACCCCAGGTCAGCGTGTAGTCACCGGGAGCCAGTGAGGTCAGGGTTTCGTCGTCCGTGCCGTCGTGACTGTAGCCGGAGGGCCCGGTGAGCTGCCAGGTGCAGGTCAGGCTGTCCGGGAGTGGATTTACAGCTACGTTCCCGTCGTGGGTGCAGGTGCTGGGGCCGGTGCGGTCGGACCGTCATCGCCACATCCAATTGCCCATACAAAAAGAAGTACGACGGCCAACAAAACGAGTCTGAATCTCAGCATTCCATTACCTCCTGGTAACTCCGTGTGTTTGAGCTTCCGATCTGACCAATCAGAGTTTTTGATAAACTTGATTTTAATCGGTTTAGGGGGTTATGGTAACCGCACGTCCATGTAGTATTTCGGTGTGTCCTGGCGGGAAACGCAAAGAACCCCGCATATTCATGCGGGGCATGTTTCCTCTTGATCGATAATGAGATCCACGATTATCTTGGCGGTGTGTTTAATCCCGCCCCTCATTCGTTTTGAAGCGAGAAAACTATGACCCAGAAGAGCGCAAATATACTTTTACTCGGTCTCGGCGGTGTTGGTTATTACCTGGCCAAACGCCTCAGCCACGAAGGCCACGCCGTCACCGTAATCGAGTCAAGACCAGAACTGATCCGGCGGCTGGACAACGAAGTAGACGCCCGACTGGTCTGGGCGGATGCCATGAGCTTCTCCGCCTGGGAGGACATCGGCGTCGAAGGAATGGATTACCTCATCGCCGTCACCGACAACGACGCCGTGAATATCCTGTCCGCCCTGCTGGCGGACAAAAGCGGTATCCCGCGAAAGATCGCCCGGGTCCGCTCTCTGGATCTCCTGAAGCGGGACGCGTTGCTGACAGCGAGCGATCTGAAGATCGATCTGATCATCCGGCCCGAGGAAATAGCTGCCAGGGAAATCGCCCGTCTGCTCAAGATCCGGACGGGCAATGTCGTCATCGACCTGGCCGATGGCCGCATGCAGGTCATCGCGACCCATATCCGCGAAGATTCGGAACTTGCCCATATCAAACTCAAAGACGTTCCGCGGAAATACGGTGATTTTTATTTCCGGGTCGTGTCCATCGCGCGGGGCATCAATACCGTAATTCCTGGAGGCGACGACGAGATCCTGCCGGGCGATCATATCTATGTGCTCGTCTACAGTGAGGATCAGCCACGGTTGATGGAACTTATCGGTGTTCCCCGGTGGCGCAGCCACCACATCATGATTATCGGCGGAGGTCTGGTGGGCAGCCGGGTCGCGGAACTTCTGGAAAACACTTTTCCCGTCAAGTTGATCGAGCAGGACGCGCAAAGGGCCGAAGAACTTTCCTATCAGCTGGACAAGACAGAAATCCTGAACGGAGACGGGTCACGGGTTGACACACTGCTCAAGGCGGGGCTGAAGGATGTCGATGTCATCATTGCAGCTACAGGTGACAATGAAACAAACATCATGACCAGCGTGCTCGCCAAACACCTCATACAGGACCAGTCTGGTAAAGAACGGGCGAGCGAGAGCAAGACGATTGCCCTGGTTAAGCGGGAAGAATATCTCGTACTCGCATCAACGATGGGCGCCGATCTTGTTCTGAACAAAAAGATTCTGGCGGGCAACGAGATTATCAAATACATCCGGCGCGGCAAAATGCTTTCGGTGGCCCAGCTCCACGGGTGCGATACCGAAGTGGTTGAACTGGTGGCCGACGCGGGCGCACCCATTACCCGGAAGCCTTTGTACGAAGTTGGCGGCATGAAAGACAAGATCATCATTGGCGCTGTTTACCGGGACGGA
>CAYUDF010000379.1:0-4179 GCA_964443465.1 uncultured bacterium | reverse complement strand
GCGTCCTCCGACGTTCTTGGCGACAAAATGGACCGTGTTGGCGCCCCGCTGATAAACCGCCCCCCCGGTGAACGCAAACCCGCTTCCATCGGTGGGATAAAGGTGCTGTCGGAGCCAGGTCCCCCCGACACTCAGCGACAAACCGATCGAATCAAACCGTTTTACAACGGCGCCGGCCACGGCCAGGTCGTAATAGCTTTCCTCTGAAATCACGTTGTAGGACTCGTCGTAGCCATTCAGACCTCCCGAGTACAGCAACGAGGCGCCGCCTGAAAACGACAATCCCAGCCCGCGCGACGGCACAGAAGCGCTGATCGCGCTCAGTCTCATATCTTGGAGCCAGTTGGATGTGGACATAAATATCTGGGGGTCCGGAAGTGCGGCAAGAAAGGCCGGATTGGAAAACAGCAGCGAAGCGTCCGGCTCCATACCAGCCAGTACGTCCGGCGCCGACATCAACTTGGCCCCGACAGGGATCTTCAGCGACGGAGCGCCGTAGGTTCCCGCGTTTTCTTCGCCTGCGCCCGCCGGTGATGCAGTCAGCAATGCCACAACCACCAGCGTGGTGAGGAGACTTGTTGCCCGTAATCTAGCGCGATTTCTCATGGTGTCTCTCAATACGGTATATGTCTTTGAGTGCTTGCCGTGCTGTAGGGTACGATAGCAATTTAGAGGCCATCGGACGGCTCGAGACGGTGACAGGAGCACTGTTAACAACAAGCCACCACGTAAGTTATGTGTACGTTTTTCCACGCTCACGCCTTGACTTACCACAACTCCCGCAGTGGTCCCTGCGGCCTGTACAACAATTTGGAAATCTAGTGGGGAGAAACCTGCCGCCAAACCGATCACGGAACGTTGATGGTAACCTCGTTGCTCGCCGCTCCCTCGTCGAGATCGTTGACGACATATATTTTGTAATAATAAAGACCAGACACCAGCCCTATGTCAAGAAAAGTCACAACTTCCTGCTGCGTTACTTTCTGCGCCAGAATCGCCGTCGCCGGATCCACGCCCGGCGACGTATCCCTGTAAATATTGTAGCTGGCAAAATGGTCGTCCAGAGACCGGGTCCAACGGATCTCTACGTCGGCGCCCACCAGGACCGGTATCTGCACCGTCACCGAATCTGGCTCATCTGTCATGATCAGGGTGACGTCGAATTCTCTTTCCGCGCTCGGGTTGCCGGCCTCGTCGGTGAACACGGAACTGCACCGCATGCTGCCCTGCCGAAAAAACTGCGCAAACGTGAAATCCAGTTCGTAGACACCGTCACCCGCCATGCCGTCTCCACCCACTCCCTCGTCTCTCGCCGTCACCGGATCGTTCCCCATTCCCTCGATAAAAATCAACGCGTACCCGTCCAGTTCGTTGTCGGTCGGAGTGACGGAAAAATGAACCGTGCCTCCCGGCGAAATCGTGTCGGGCGACAGGGCCAGTGTGCTGATCTCCGAAAATGTATCCAGGGTTATCGACGAATTAACGATGTGCGTCAGATGACCACCGTCGTCCAGAAACTGCGCGTACACGGTTTTGTTTCCGTCGCCGGTACTGAGCGTAAAATTAAAAAAAAATGTAAAATCCCGCCACTGTGCATCGCTGAAAGTGGGGTCCTCTGAGAATCTGGCGTTCTGGGTGGTCTCCGGAGCCGTCCACGTCAGCACGACGTCACGTGAGTTTGTCAGCAGGGCGCCGTCGTTGATGTGAAGCGCAAACACGGCCGCCCGCGCCGGTGTGGACAGGGACCGGACGCTCCGTATGCCCGACTGGTCGATACCGGCGATCCGGTACCAGTACACCACGCCGGCTCTCAGGCTCCTGTCGGGGTACGGTGGCCCGTTCACTGTGGCCAGTTCGGTCCACGTCAATTCCAGGTCTTCGCTTCGTTCGATCAGAAAACCGGAATAGGCAAACTGGGTGTCGTAACTCCAGGAAACGGTGATGCTGTCCGATCCGGTCAGCGCCGACAGGTCGTAAGGAACCGGGATCTCGGGTATCTGCGAGAACGGTTCTTCGGGCACTTCGTCACACGACGTCGACCACAAGACACAGGAAACAGTCAGCAAAAAAATAATGGCGCGTGTCAATAGATTCATAACATTTCCCTGTTCAAAAACTAACCGACAAACCTATACGGCTGTGCGTCTTTGCGAACGCGGAACTGAACTGAACGCGGCTTTCACTTTCGGAACTTCCGCCGCTTACAATTGCGTCCAGCACGTTGACAAACCATACCGCCCCGGTCCCGAGCGCCCAGAGATACATCATATCTTCCTTCGTCTCCATCCCGTCGTACAGCACGGCCGATTCGACCAGAATCCGGTTTCGTTCCTGAACCGATGTAGCGTCATACAGGCGATCGACCGACAACTCGTAATTGATCCTGGCCTGGTCGTACATCCGTTTCCGGTCCAGCGTAAACCACACCAGTGTGTAGAAAGCGGTTTTGAACACGACACCCTTCCCCGTTTTCCCACGATACTTCTGGCCGAGCCCGGGAAAAAACATCGACCTCAAGGCGGCACGGGTACGGGACTGCCGGGGTATCTTCACCGTGTATCCAAAATCGGATGTCTGCGTGATTTTTGGGGGCTGGGCCAGCAGAAAAGACTCCACCAGGTTTTCGGTGTACAACCAGGCCGCCGTTGCCGCCGTCAGCCACGTGTTTTCCCGAAGGGCGTTGGAATCCATCGCCGCTTTCTGCATCGGCTGGGCGAACTGCTGTATTTTTTCCTGGTCCTGTGTACCTTTCGCAAGCGCCTCGTAAAATTCGTACTGGTCGGTGACCTCCCGGTAATCCAGGTACGCCTGGTAGGTCCTCAAACCGGCTATCGACAGAAACACGACGTTCTCCATGATCCTGTGCTTGACCCGCATCGTTCCCTGACCCCACCCGGGCAATATCATCGACCGGCCCACCATCCGCAACCGGAACCCCTTGAACTTCGGCTCTTCGCCGATTGCATCCAGTTTCATCTTGATCCCGCGGGCTTCAAACCCCCGCCGCGACACGATAAGGAAGTACTGCTGTCCCGGCACCAGGGTACAGAATGTCGCCGGTGACGGGGCCGACATTCCGATGGAATACCGCAGCGAGACGGTTGCCGGCGCCGGGTTTGTCTCGAAAACCAGGCACTGTTCCTGGGCAAAGGCCGGAACCGACATAACCGACAGTATGATGGCTGTCAGTAACAGTATCCGGACCGGATTTATCTCAATTTTATACCGCATCGAAACCAGAATTACCCTTCTTCAAGGATGTCCAAACGCGCCTGCGCTAGTTTCGCATACCGCGTTTCCGGAAATAACTCAATACATTTTTTGAGCGTCCGTATCGCTCCCTCGCGGTTGTCGATGATCTCGACGTAAATATCGGCCGCTTTCAACAGGGCCGCCGCCGTGCTCGCTTCGTCCCATTCGATGGCTTTCTCTTCGAGCAGGCTGGCCACTTCCTCGGCCCGCCCCATCATGAGGAAATTCCGGATCAACACATCTTCGAGAAACAACCGGTTTCCCGAATAACTGCTCTGCCTGGATATGAGCGACAGATAAAATTCGGTCGCCCTTTGCAGGCTCCGGGTCGCAAGTGCCTCGTCGTCTTCCGCCACGTAGTGCGCGGTCACAATCAGTGGCGCTTCGATCGCCGCGTCCGTATGGGGGTAAAGCTGGATCACCCGGCGAATCAACGGCAGGGCTTCGTCCCACCGCCTGGTTTGTTCCAGGTGGAGCGCCAGTGTCAACATGGCCCGCGCGGTGATCTCTGTGTCTTGCCGCGCGTCTGTTTCCAGGTCGTTCAGGATTTTCTCGGCCTCCGCGAAACGCCCCTCTTTCAGCCCGATCACGGCCAGATTGTACGTTGCCATGTGGGCCGAAGAAACTCCCGGATACCGGCGAATAATATCCCCAAAAATGACTTTACCGCCGCGAACGTCGTCGAGGCCGTACGCCAGAATCTCTCCTTTGAGGAGTAACAAGTTGTCGTGTTGACCGCCAACCTGCGTTTGCGCGATCAATTCGTCGATCGTTTTGATCGCATCGCGCCAGTCTTCCAGCACCAGGTACAGCTTGATCTGGGCGGCCCGTGCGTCGGCGGCAACCGAACTGTCCGGCCACGTGTAGGCAATGCGCTGATAAAACTGTTCGGCCAGTTCCCCCAGTTCGCGTGTCCGCTTTTCGTCG
>CAYUDF010000378.1:0-4180 GCA_964443465.1 uncultured bacterium | reverse complement strand
GTCCGTACACCGCCAGCGTCATAGCCAGCGGAAATTTCCGCGGGTGTTTGATCAAGGTGAAAAAGAACAGATTCCAGTAGTGCCGTCGTCCTTTTTCGATGATTCCCAGCGCCATTACCGTCCGAAACAACGACGCGAGGGATAAAAACGACAGCTTCGGGCGTTTGCGCATCGGCGGGCGGTACTCCGCGAGGAATGATTTCACCCTCTCGTAATAGGTCTTGTGAGAGTAAATCGTCTCGAGAAGCTCGCGGTAACCTTTTTTCAATTTTTTGTAATCCATTTTGGGAATAAAATTGATGGAGCCGTCCATATTGTCGCCGGTGACAACGTCGAGTAGCCGGTGTTCCGATTGCAGCCGGTCAAACAGACGCGTTCCCCCGGGGGCATTCAACAATCCTACCATTGCCGTGACGATACCACTCTGTTGAATAAAGTTTGTCATTTGCCGGAATGTGCCGGGGGTGTCGTTGTCAAATCCCAGGATAAAACCGCCCGATACGCGTAGACCGCGATTCTGCAGACGTTTTACCGACGACACCAGGTCCCGTCGAAGGTTCTGGGCCTTGCCGCACTCGGCCAGGCTTTCTTCGTTGGGGGTTTCGATACCGACAAAAACTGAGTTAAACCCCGCGCGAACCATGAGATCCGATAGACGCTCGTCGTCTGCGAGGTTGATGGATACCTCCGTTGTGAAATCAAAAGGTTGATTGCGAGCGTCGGACCACTCGATCAGGGCAGGAAGCAGTTCCAACTTTAATTTACTCCTGTTACCGATGAAATTGTCGTCGACCACAAACACGCCGCCGCGCCAGCCGCTGTCGTATATCGAGTCCAGCTCGCTCAAGAATTGCCCTTTGCCCTTCGTGCGATGTCGTCGGCCATTGAGTGTGGCGATGCTGCAAAATTCGCAGTTGAACGGGCAGCCCCTCGAGTACTGGATGTACATCGTCGCGTACTTACCGGCGTCAAGGAGATCCCATTTTGGGATCGGTGTCGTAGAAATATCGGGATACTGGTCGGTCCGGTATACACCTCTCGGGTGGCCCCTTTTCAGGTCGTCGAGGAACAGTGGTAGCGTAACTTCCGCTTCGTTGAGGACGAAGTGGTCGACACCCTGTATCGAGTCATGTTCGGTGGTCGCCAGTGGTCCCCCCGCTACGACCTTGACACCCAGTTGAATACATCGTTCCACCACCTCGCTGAACGACTTCCGCTGGATGCTCATGCCGCCCAGAAACACGTAGTCCGCCCACCGCAAATGGTGATCGGAGAGCCGGGTGACGTTCATGTCGATCAGCCGCGTTTGCCAGTCGGCGGGCAGCAGCGACGCGACGGTCAACAATCCCAGAGGAGGTCCGTCGGCTCTTTTCGAGATAAACCTCAAGGCGTGACGAAAGCCGAAAAACGTAGAAGGGGTGTGCGGATTGACCAGCAAGATTTTCATAGTATCTATCCTTCGGATGTATCTTACTAATTATTAGAGGGTTATATATGTTGACAATGTCAACTTATCCAAATATGTTGACGTTGTCAACATATTTATGCGAATACTTGTGCAGGAGTAGCGATTGATGATGAAAAAAACCGAGTTTAAATCCCGTGGGCACCTCAGACGACGTCTGCTTGACGCCGCCGAGTCCATCATTACCGAAAAAGGGATCGACAAGCTGACGCTACGCGAGCTTGGCAGACGAGTCGGGGTCTCGAGGGCAGCGCCTTATCGGCATTTCAACGGCAAAAACGATCTACTCTGCGCGGTAGCCGAGGAGGGATTCAACCGACTCGGGAAGATTATTCAAACAATCGCACAGGAAAAGACTATTGATCCATTGTTACGATTCCGGAAAATCGCAAAATCGTACGTGCGGTTCGCTGTGGACAATCCTGCTTGTTACCGTCTGATGTACAGCCGCGAAATTCTGGCCGAATCACCCGCGCCGTCTCTGCGAGCCGCGGCAAGAGCTGCTTTTGATGTGTCAGGCGGTGTGATCGAACAATGTCAGTCCGCGGGATTGTTAAGGGCCGGGGATTTTACGGTACTCGCCAATATTGCCTGGGCAACCAACCACGGATTGTCGATGCTCCTGCTTGAGGATCAGATTCACAGCGAGGCAGACGGACACAATATCCATTCGCTGCTTGCGAATACCGCCGAACACAACGGTGGGGGTGGGTGGCATCTGGTCGACGTCGCAATCGAGAGCATGGTAGACGGCTTACGCCCACGTTAGTTACCCCGGGCGGGTCGGGTGCTCTGGATATCAAGGATACGGTTGGTTTGAATCACGAGATACTCGTCAGACGTTTTCGGGGATTACGCCTTTTAGAACCATACCGATCTCCTCCATGCTGAACGGTTTCTGCAGGTAGGCAACAATGTGGCAATCGGCCATCTCAGCTTCGTCCGGCGCGCCGATTTTGTATCCGGACGCGAGAACGATACGGACATCGCTGTCGAGTGTCACCAGATGTTTCGCCAGTTCGATTCCCGTTATTTCGGGCATGGTCTGGTCGGTGATTACAAGGTCGAACCCGGCGGGATCCTCTTTATATAACTTCAGAGCTTCCCGTGGCTGGGAGAGACAGACGATTTCGTATCCCAGTGACTCCAGCATCCGGGTCGCCATCTTGCCGACCGCTACCTCGTCGTCCACGAACAATATCCGGCCGCTGCCGGTGAATCGAGCTTTCTTAATTTTATCCAAGAAATCTTCCGCCAGGTAAACTTTGGTCCGGGCACCGCGCCGCGTAACCCGTTGATGGCTGTCATCGACGGTCGGAGTGGCTCAATCTATAATTATCGGCCGGTGGGATTCGCAGGTTTACAGGAATCTGGGCCGTTTCGGCGGGTCCGGTTGTTGTCAGCCTGAAAGGGGGACTACGCGGAGGATTTCTTCCGTGGTGGTCTGGCCGGCTATCAGTTTGCGGACGGCCGATGACAGCAGGGGTTCCATTCCCGCCTGATGGGCCATTTGTGTGACGGTGTCTTCATTGGCGGCGTCGCGGATGATGATGCGGGTGCGGTCCGAGATCTCCAGAATTTCGTAAACCGAGGTACGGCCGTGATATCCGGTTTTACGGCACTTTTCGCAGCCTGCGCCCTTGCGAAGTTTGGAAAAATCGGCGTCCGCGGGGAGGGACAAAAGAAATTTTTCGTCGTCGGATATTGTTGCCGGTTCGTCGCAATTGTTGCAGACCAGGCGAACCAGCCGTTGTGCGATCACGCCGATCAATGTGGACGCGATCAGGAACGGCTCGATGTTGAGGTCGGCGAGGCGGGTGATGGCTCCCACCGCACAGTTGGTGTGCAACGTGGAAAAAACCAGGTGGCCGGTCAGAGCGGCCTGGACGGCATACTGGGCCGTTTCCTCGTCGCGGATCTCGCCCACCATGATGATATCGGGGTCCTGTCTGAGAATACTCCGGAGCGCGCCGGAAAATGTCACCCCGGCCTGGTCCTGGACACCGATCTGGTTAAACGGTTCGTGCACCATTTCGATCGGATCCTCGATCGTTGTGATGTTGACCTCGGGTGTCGAGAGCTGCTGAAGCGTCGAGTAAAGCGTTGTTGTTTTGCCGCTCCCGGTCGGGCCGGTCACCAGGATAATCCCGTACGGCCGTTCGATCATCCGTTCGAATATTGTTTGCTGCTCGGGGAAAAAACCGAGCGTTGACAAGTCCTGGACCAGTACGGCCGGATCGAAAATTCGAATTACGACTTTTTCCCCGAACGCCACCGGAACCGTGGACACGCGCAATTCTGTTTCGGTTTCCTTGAACACTGTTTTGATGCGCCCGTCCTGGGGTTTCCGTTTCTCGGCGATGTCCATACGGGACATGATCTTGATCCGGGAGAGAAACGAAGGATACACCTGGATCGGAATCGAATGCGTGTCGTGCAGTCGGCCGTCGATTCGCAGCCGGACGACTGCTTTCTCCCGTTTGGGTTCGATGTGAATATCACTCGCGCGCTGCTCAAAGGCGTACTGGAGCAGCAGGTCCACCGCCTTGACAATGTGCTGGTCGGATGCGTCCAGTTCGTCCTCTGACATGATGTCGACGAGCTGTTCGAGATTTCCAAGGTCGTGTGACGCCGACTTCAGTTTCTCCGCTTTTTGAAGACTGTGCTCAAACCCGAATATCTCGTTAATCGTCTTGAGGATCTCTATGCGAATTC
>CAYUDF010000377.1:0-4180 GCA_964443465.1 uncultured bacterium | reverse complement strand
ACTGTTTGGCGTAAAAACCATGCTCCAGCGCGCTGAGGGCGATGATTGCGGACAGAGATAACACTCCCTGGCCGCCAACGCCGGATATCACGATGTCGTACTTCATTTCTGTTCCTGTTCCTTCTTTTGCTTTTTAATCATTTTTTGCATTTCGATACAGCTTCGCCGCGAGACGATTACCGACAGCCCGTCGTGGAGAATTTCTCCGCTAATGATTTTTTCGTTTTCTTCAGCGTGACGGGGATGCGCGTCGAGGACATGGAAATGTTCCGGATTCACACCGATTGCCAGAATGATATCCGTCAACCTCGTACTGGGAAGCACCGTTTGCTGTGCCCCGGTCATCGCGATGGTTTCGTTGTCGAGGATCATGATGGTCATGTTGGAGTCAGCGGCTACCGCGTCCATCATCGGCGTGGTGCCCGAGTGAAGAAACGTGCTGTCTCCGATTACCGCCACCACGTGGGGATACCCTGCGTCCGCCGCTCCTTTGGCCAGCCCGATCGAGGCGCCCATGCAGACGCACGTTTCTATCGCAGAATATGGAGGCAGGGCGCCGAGCGTATAACACCCGATATCCGACGTCACAATAGCTTCGTCGAACGCGTCGACGGCGCCGCGGATTGCTTTGTACGAATCTCCGTGCGGGCAACCGGCGCACAATTGCGGCGGCCGGCCGGGGACTTCGAAGCCCTTGAGGTCGATGCCTTCTCGGGCCGGCAGGCCGAGCGACTGACGTACGGAATCCGGGTCCAGTTCTCCGTCGGCGTTCAATTCGCCGGACATCTTGCCGGAGATTTCGATGGGGGTCGGCAGAATGCCGCGCAGATATCGCTCCAGAAACGGGTATCCTTCTTCGATCACCAGTATCCGGTCAACCTTTTCCGCCAGTTTTCTGATTTTTTCAACCGGCAGGGGATAGGTGCCGACGTGCAGATGAGACGGTTTGTCGTCGATGTCGGCGAGGTTTTCCCGGTAGTAATTCCGCCCGATACCGGTTGTGATGATTCCAAGATCTGTACGGTTTTCGTTGATCGCGAGCGCGTTGATCTGGTGGTTTTCGCTGTATTCCACCAGCTTGGGCTGCAGTTCCAGGAGTTTGCGGTTCTGTTTCCTTGCGTTGCCGGGAAGCAGAATCCACGACTGCGGCGCATTGGATTTGGACATCGGATTTTGTTCACGGGGTTCTTCCAGGTAAACCACCGAGCGGCTGTGTGCAAGCCGGGTGACCAGCCGGATGACAATCGGAATCCTGAATTTTTCAGATAGGTCAAACGCTTCACGCGTCATTTCGTAGGCTTCCTGCTGGGTTGCCGGCTCGAGGCAGATTATGCGCGCGAAATCTGTCAGGTAACGTGTGTCCTGTTCGTTCTGTGAACTGTGCATACCGGGATCGTCCGCTACCGCAACCACAACACCTCCGTTTATCTGGACAAGCGCCGAGTTGATAAACGGATCCGCGGCGACATTCAATCCAACGTGTTTCATCGCAACCAGAGTCCGGCGGCCAACGAAAGAGACACCGAGCGCTTGTTCAAAAGCTGTTTTCTCGTTGGTACACCACGTCGCGTGCGGTGCCCCGAAACGTTTTTCGTACTTGGCCAGGTATTCGACGATTTCTGTGGATGGCGTGCCGGGATAGGCGTAAGACGCTGTGACCCCGGCGTGTATTGCGCCCAGCGCTACGGCTTCATCTCCCAGAAGGATCTCCTGTGGCCTGTCTTTTTGTAGTATCACTCCGATTACCTCCAGCACCCCCGCGGGCGTTTTCGCTAGTTCAGTGCTGTTATTACGATAAATGCAACTGGATCAAACATACCGCCCACTCCGCAAAAATTAACGCGAAGTGGGCGGTTTTTTACACAAACTCAATTCTTCGAGAAACGAATTCCCGTATCAGGCATTTCCGGGGGGCGGACCGCCGGCTTGTTCCTTTCTCAGGAGTTCCTGCCAGTCCGCTTCCACGTGTTGTTCGATCGACTTGATCTGTTCTTCGGTTAATTTGCTGAATCTCCCCTGGGCCGAAAAATAGTCGGTGAGCGAAGCACGGGGCAAGTCCTTGTTGACCTTGTAGTGCCTGCCGTCCCAGATCTCAACGAGGGGGAACAAATGCGTCTGAACCGCCTGCCGGGCCAGTTCCACGGACATTTCCGGCGGGCTTTTCCAACCCGTCGGACACGGCGCGAAGATGTGGATGAACTTCATACCCTTGATCTTCATCGCTTTCCTGAACTTCTCAATGAGGTCGTCGGGATAAGCCACCGATGCCGTTGCGATGTACGGTAAGTTGTGCGCCGCCAGGATATCGAGAATCCGCTTCTTTTCGTGAGATTTTGGAAAAGGGTGCGGTGTGGTGGTTGTCCACGCGCCGATCGGTGTGGCGCTGGAACGCTGGATCCCGGTATTCATATAGGCTTCGTTGTCGTAGCAGGCGTATATGATGTCCTCGTTACGTTCGGCGGCGCCACTGAGGGCCTGGAACCCGATGTCAAAGGTACCACCGTCACCGGCCCACGCCACGACCTGGGTGTCCGGTTCGCCTCTCATGACAAGGCCGGCCTTGACGCCGGAAGCACAACTTGCCGCGGTTTCGAATGCCGTGTGAAACAGCGGCACCTGCACTGCCGTGTTTGGAAACGCGCCGTTAATGACCGACCAGCAGCAAGCGGGCATCACCAGTACGGTTTTTTCCCCAAGTGCCTTCAGCGCAAAACGCATCGCCTGGGTCGCGCTGCAACCCTGGCAAGCCAGGTGGCCCGAGGACATGAATTCATCTTCAGGAATGTGATAGTTCTGCATCTTTCACCCCGATCCAGTAAGTTTCTACCTCCGGCTGCTCCAGCCCGCTGGCCCTGTCCAGAATTTCATTGATCACGTCTGGTGTAACGTCACGTCCGCCGATGCCGGCGATAAAACCAAAGATCGGAACGTCGATCCGTTTGTTCCACAGCGCAGCCTTTATTTCCTGCGCCCAGATACCACCGATGCTGAAACCGATATTTCTGTCCACGACGATGACCTTTTTGGCTTTGCTCAAGGCTCTGCGGACTTCGTCTACTGGAAACGGCCTGAGCATACGCATTTTCAACAGACCGATTTTTTCACCGTTTTCACGGTGCGCATCGATGACCGACCGCGCCGTGCTGGTAATTGTTCCCGATGTAACCAAAACCGTTTCGGCATCTTCGGTCTTGTATTCTTCAAGCAAACCGTAGCTCCGGCCGAACATCCGTCCAAATTCCGCGTCCGCTTCGCGCATGACTTCCAGTCCACGAACGTTGGCCTTGTGAATCATGTGGCGCAACTCGTAGTAGTTGTCGGGCGCCGTGAGGTTGCCAAACGCTTTCGGTTTGCGAAAATCAAGGAATTCTGCCGGATCAAAAGGCGGCAGATAGGCCCTGCCTTCCTCGGCGCCGAATACATCAACAATCTCGCTTGTATGCGACAGGAAAAATGCGTCGAGCACCAGCATTACAGGCAACTGAATCGCTTCGGCTACCTTGTACGCCTGAAGCGTCGTGTCAAAAACTTCCTGATTGCTTTCGCAGTATATCTGCAGCATGCCCGTGTCGCGCTGTGACAACGAATCGTTCTGGTCCGTCCAGATATTCCAGGGCGGCCCGACGGCGCGGTTGACATTGGCGAGCACAACGGGCAGCCGGGCGCCGACGGCCCAGTGGAGCATTTCGTGCATGAGCAGCAGCCCGTGCGATGATGTCGCGGTAAACGCGCGAGATCCCGCGGCCGACGCGCCAATCGCGGCGGCCATGGCTGAGTGTTCTGATTCGACCTTGATGAACCGGGCGTCCATCGATCCGTTGGAGCACATCTCGGAAAGCATTTCGACGATCTGGGTTTGCGGCGTAATCGGATACGCGGCAATCACCTTGACGTCGCTGGCTTGTACGCCCCAGGAAATTGCGTGGTTGCCCTCGAGAACCTTCTTCATTTACTTTGCCTCACTCTCAGTTGATAAAACATCGCGCGGGCACTCCTGAACGCAGATGAGACATCCCTTGCAATAATCGTAATCGATTGTATACGTGCCATTTTCCCGTGAAATCGCGACATCGGGGCAGAATACGAAGCAGTTGTCGCAGCCGTCACACACACCACAGCTGTAACACCTCGACATTTCTTCCTGGACCTGGTCGCAGGTCAGCCCCACGTTGACTTCCAT
>CAYUDF010000376.1:0-4181 GCA_964443465.1 uncultured bacterium | reverse complement strand
TTCGGCCGGTTGGGCACCGGGTTCTTGCTGCCACTTCTGACGAGTCCTTTTATCGCCATCCTGCTCTCCGCCAGTTTGTATCCACCGCTGAGGTTTATCCGATCCCGCCTGGGCGTCGAACAGGAGACCTGTGTGTGTGTCGAAAACAGAGTGGCCGGCATTGTTCCCGGAAACCCGGGTGTCAAACTCGCCCTGCAGACCATCGGAGTACCGGCGTTAAAAGTCGGATCTGAAGTCACATGTACGGTCCGATATCGAGGCCGTGTCGCCGGTGTCAATGCGCGCACTTTACTCGATGTATCTCACTTCCTGAGCGCCGGAGTGGTTTGTTTTGCGCGGGGACTCAACGATACACCGAAGATCGCGGCACTACTGCTTGTTGGCGGACTAATTTCACCGGCGATTGCAATTGTCGCCGTCGGGATTACCATTGCGGTGGGTGGCCTGACAAGCGCCCGAAAAGTCGCTGAGACCATGTCGTATGGTGTGACGGATATGAATCCCGGACAGGGATTCACCGCCAATGTTGTGACGGGATTGCTGGTGGTTGGTGCTTCGGTGTTCGGTATGCCCGTGTCAACGACTCACGTGTCGTGTGGTTCCCTTTTCGGGATCGGGACAGTTACGCGTAAGGCACACGGGAATACGATTCGCCAGATCCTGATGGCCTGGGTAACAACACTACCTGTCGCCGCCGTGCTCGCTGGTGTTATGGTATTTGTATTTTCAATTACATAACCAGGAGGCGCAGGGTAACGTCGGTATCTACGGGTAATTGATAGTCGTAACCGGTCGCGCGGATTATCCCCGATGCTCCCACAATGACTTCAAATGGCATCCACTTGATTTTGTACACGTCGCGGAATGTCCCGCTGGCGTCAAATAAAACCGGGAACGAAAGATTGTGTAATTTTGTGTATTCCTCGATTCGTTCCGGTCTACGACTGAATATTCCAACAACCATGGCATCATCCAGTTCGCCGGCATCAATCGCATCCTGCCAACGGCGCACGGACTGTGTACACGGTTCGCAGGCGGGATCAACAAACAGAACAACGGCTCCGTGGTCCGAAATCAGTTCACTGGTAAAGACCGGATCACCCGACGCGTTGGCAAGCGCAACTTCCGGAAACGGAATATCCAGTTTCAGGCCCGAATCGGGGAGAACTTTTTCCTCCTGATCGGCGGGCGAGGCTGAAGGCTCACCGCGGATTATGTGTCCAACGGCCACGCCGGCAATGCATGTCAATACCACAATCACACTGTAAACCGCGGTCTTGACGGATCTTTTAATCGGTGAACGGTACATTACTACCTCATCGGGGTTAACCGCGCGACGGCTTTACGGAAAAGCCGCCGCGCGGTACTAACACTGTTACCGTGGTTTCACTAGAAATCGCACGGACCGGCGACCCAGCAAAGCACGCCGTGCTGCGGAAACTTACAGCATTGGATCAGATCTGATCCGTCACAATAAGCCCAGCAACGCGGAATATCGATAGCGTTCGCGACCGGAGTCATGACCCCGACTGTCAAACCTCCGGCAAATACCGCCAATAGTACGAGTGATACAACCAGCTTGCGCATGATGGTCTCCTCAGGATTTGAGTTGTTTGCGTTTGCAGGGAATAATGGTTCGTGCGCCTCGATTCCCCCTGCCTGGATCGCAGACGCACCCCTCCGGCAACCGCCACAATCGCTTAAAACGATTTCGCGGCTCCAGTGCCGCTGCGTTTGCGGACAGCAGCGGTTGTCAAACGCGGTTTACACCGATGCGGATTCGCACCTCGCAGCGTTATTTTGCGCGTGGGTGTTGCGCTCCCTGTTAACATGTGCGATATTTCTATATGCAATGGCTAAGAAATTTTCCCATAATTTTGAAACCGAAAGCAGGGAGCGATCACACTCCGAATACCTCCTGCCCGTAGTTTACGATTCGCTTCGACAACTTGCGTCCAGAAGAATGATCAATGAGCCGCCCGGGCATACGCTCCAGGCAACCGCACTCGTGCACGAAGCCTACCTTCGCCTTGTGAACGACGGTTGCGCAACGTGGAACGATCCCGCTCACTTTTACGGCGCGGCGGCCGAGGCCATGCGCCGGATACTCGTCGAAAGAGCGCGGCGATATCGAAGACTCAAACACGGCGCGGGATTGGCGAGAATACCTTTCGACAAAGCCGAAGCGGCTGTTGTCGACAAGATCGAACTCCTTGATCTTGATGAGGCACTGACCCGGCTTGAGAAATTTGATGCGCGCAAGGCGGATGTTGTAAAACTCCGATACTTTGTCGGTTTTACGATCGCGGAGACTGCCGACCTGCTGGGAATTTCCCCTGCAACCGTCAAACTTGATTGGTCGTTCGCGCGCGCCTGGCTCCAGAAATTCATCACAGAAAACCAAACAGCGTAAAGAGCGAGGTAGCACCGATGAACGGACACGGCCCGAACCGCGTGGAGCATCTTTTTCATGCGGCGCTGAAGCTTGATCCCTCGGAGCGCGATCAGTTTCTGCGTGAGTCGTGTGGAAACGACGCGGAAACCTATCACGAAGTGTCCAGCCTGCTGCGGTATCACGAAAAGCCTTTCTTGTTCATTGACGAACCCCCGGCAATTCCGGATTTCACGCGAAATACTGAAAGCTTTAATCGAAGCAGCCTGTCGGACGGCAGCTCCATTGTCACCGATGAGGGCAGGTACCATATACGGGATGTACTCGGTGAAGGGGGAATGGGCATTGTTTATCTCGCCGATCAGATGGAACCTTTTCGGCGAAAAGTCGCGCTGAAAGTTTTTAAGTTGGGGATCGATTCGCGGAGCGCCACGGCCCGATTCGCTGGCGAACGCCAGGCGCTGGCGATGATGAATCACCCCAATATCGCACGTGTGTACGAAGCGGGCAGTACCGGGGACGGTCGGTTGTACTTTGCGATGGAGTACGTCGCCGGTTTGCCGATTACTGAATATTGCGACAGGGCACGACTTACAATACGCGAGCGGCTGGCGCTGTTCATTGATGTATGCAACGCAATACAGCACGCCCACGAAAAAGGGATTATCCACCGCGATATCAAACCGTCAAATATCCTCGTGAACACCGACGGCGACACCGCAACACCAAAGGTTATTGATTTTGGCGTTGCAAAAGCGACCAACCAGCGGCTTGTCGAAGAAACCGTGTTCACTCAGCATGGCGTTATCATAGGCAGTCTCGAGTACATGAGTCCGGAACAGGTTGATTGCCGGATCCATGATATTGATACGCGTTCGGATATATATTCTCTGGGAGTCGTTCTGTACGAGCTTCTGGTCGGTTTCAACCCCCTCGATCTGACGTCGGCGAGAGAGCAGGGTTATACAGAGGTGGGGCGTAGAATTCGTGATGATGAACCGATCGCCCCGAGCCAGCGTATCTCCTCTTCCGGCGAAGTCGTTGAACAGATCGCCCGCCAGCGCTCAGCCGGCATCACACAAATACGGCGAGAACTAAAGGGTGATCTGGACTGGATCGCGGCAAAAGCGCTGGAGAAAGACAAACTGCGCCGATATGCATCTGCTTCCGAGTTCGCGGCGGACGTCGGGCGGTTTTTGGCGAACCAGCCGGTGATCGCCGGACCGCCCAGTGCCCGTTACCTCGCACGAAAGTTTGTGCGCAGAAACAGAAATCTCGTCACGATCATGACCGCTGTTACGCTGACGCTCGCTATCGGCTTTTTTACCAGCACCTGGCTTTTTATTCAGAAGCGTGAAACCGCGCAAATCGCCAGTCAGCAACGCGATGATATCCTGATCCTTTCCGACGATTCCCGCCTGGAAGCTTGTATTAAAGAAGCAGATGCGTTATCTCCACCGCATCCGGAAAAAGTGGCCGAGATGGAAGCCTGGCTGGCTGGCACGGCGAATGACTTGTCGGTTCGCCTGCCTCGTCACAGGGCAAAATTAAAACAGTTGGAAATGGAGGGCGTGCGGACACTGCCGGAGAACAATTTTCAGAAGGAGGATCCGCTGGAAACCGTCCCGGGCTTGAGCCGGCCGCCGCGAGTCGTTTTCGAAGATCCTGAAATTCAGTTTCAGTATGATCGCCTGTCGCATCTAGTGTACGGCCTGGAAGTATTCGTCCACCCCGATCCGTACATCGGAACAATCGCCAACGTCAAGAAACGACTTGCTTTCGCCAAAGT
>CAYUDF010000375.1:0-4183 GCA_964443465.1 uncultured bacterium | reverse complement strand
GTTAGTTGCTTCTGAACACCCTGAAATTTTAGAAGTGTCTCAACGAAAATTCACTTCTGTGCAACACGTGCAATCCGTAAGTGTCCCGAAGCTTACAACGATCTCCGCGCGGGCCAAGTCAACCTTGCCACCCTGGCTCTGGCGTGGAGATATATTTCGCCAGAATTGTTGAATGAGATTCGAGGAAAGAGCTATCGACAGGTGCAGACAATTGTGTCCCGGTTTAATCCCATGATCAAGCATCGGGATCTCACGCGACCGGTTGCTGTGAGAAAACCAGTAGAAGAGCAGCGTGAGCGCCAGCCCGCTAGAGCTTTAAACGGCTCATGCGGGCTGGCGCTCGCCGCCGGTGAACAGAGCAGTCCGGAGTTGGGTGAAATTTCCCTTCGGCGCGGCGGTAAAAATCCTTGCACGGCCCCGCGTCAAAAAGATAGCGGTCCGCCAACGGCTGTCGAAGATTCGACACCTAAATTAAAAATGGAAACGGTGAAAATGCACCAGGTAAATTGCCTGGTAGACGACGAAGTCATGGAAATGCTGAATCGGTGCAAAGAACTGATGTCGGGCAAGTTTCCAACGGGAATCGACTACAACACGCTCATGAAGGAACTGGCAACGGAGTGGCTGAAGAAACACGATCCCGCGCAACGCGCCGAACGCCGTAAGAAACGCGAAACGAAATCGACTACGAATCCCCATGAATCCGGAGAGACTTCGAGACACATACCCCCGGCAACGCGTGACAAGGTCAATAACCGTGACGGCGGGAAGTGCACTTATGTTGGCTCAGATGGCAAAAGATGCAACTCGACCTGGGATGTGGAGATTCATCACGAAGAGACGGTATTTGCCCACGGAGGGGATCATAGTATTGCGAATCTTAAACTGCTCTGCGCAGCACACAACAAGCTTCTTGCGGAACAAACGTTCGGGCAGAATCACATGAACAAGTTTGCCCGAAAGCGCGAATAATCTCGCGTGAATTACGTGATGGTTGCAGGCGAATCGAATCGACTCAGGAGACAGTTTCTCCTGGACCCTTGTGCGGCCCCTTCTTGACCCATTTCTGGGCGGCGATCAGACCGATCGGGCTGAGCATGGCGACGATCGCGTATATCAGCCACATAAATTCGGTGTTCTGCGCGCCTTCGGCGGGGCAGAACCGGTTCATCATCTTCCCAGTGTACAGACCCGCCAGGGCCTTCACCATGAACCATGGAATGTTGGCGTACGCGATATACGCACCGGTACGCCCCTTGGGCGCCAGTTCGGCGGCGAACTGCAGGAAACGCGGCTGCCACATTGCTTCGCCGAGGGAAAAGAAAACAAAGTAAGTGAGCAGCAGGGGAAACGACGGCCCCAGCACAAAAAGGAACGACGGTACGGCTGACACCAGCGCTCCAGCAATCATCATTTTATAAACAGGTACCTTGCGGGTGAGCGCCGTTATGATCGGCACACCCAGCACGATGATCAACGGATTGAGAACGTTGACGAAACTCTCCATGTTATTGGCGACGATCCCCGTGTACGCCCTCGTTATGTACTGCGGCATCACCAGCCATTGGTAGGCGAAAAGAGTTTGAACGGGCAGCAGAACAAAAATAAAAAAACTGAACCGGGGATTGGCCAGCGGGTTTTTTTGAAACCAGTCGATCGTCGCTCCCCAGGGGTTCTCGCCAAAAGACCGGCCGACGGCGGCGGCTTTATCGTCCTCTGTTGACTCATCCCCGCCGTCTCCCGCTGCCGCGCCTTCGCGTTCGACGCGTGGGGTGAACAGAAAAATGATCGCCAGCAGCATCAAAACGTTCACGCCGATACAGAACCAGAAAACACCTTCGATGCCCCAACCGTTCCAGTTGATTCCGCCGAGGTGGATGCCCGTCCGGATCCTCGGTGATATCAATCCAATCGCGACGATGCCCAGGTTCATCCCCGCGTACAGTAATCCGTAACCCATCGCAGCGGTTTTTTCGTCGGTAAATTTGCGAACGCCGGCATAACACGCTGGTTGCATGAAACCGTTTCCGGCGGCGGCGATCACAAGCGCCGTGAGACAGAACACAACCATCTCGGTCGAGCCCATCGGCACGAAATGGGACGCAAGCGGCAGAGCCGACCTTCCCACGATGTACAAAGCGATCGAGATGATCAGTGATTTGCGCACGCCCAGCCGGTCGGTCAACGGTCCGAACAGCAGCATTGTGCCCGAAATCAGGCCCGCGTAAATCGACACCAGCTTGTGCCCGGTGTCGTCCGACATGCCCGCAACGTCGTGAAAATACATCGTGAGCAGTGTGAGCATGCCGAAGTACGCCACGCCGTCGAGCCAGTACGCCATCTCGGTGTGCCAGAACGCGGGCGGCGCTCCGCGGAGCTCCTTGAAAGAACGGATGATTTCAGTTATGGGATTGGGAATGCCGGTGGATTCGTCGGTTTGCTCGGAATTGTCGGACGGATTATCTGTCATGGTAGCCCCGGCTGGTTCGGGTGACGGGTTGAAAGGACTGATGCAGAACAGTTTAACCGCAACGGGCTGTTGATACAACTTGATTTAAAAAGAGTTATAATGCGATAATCCGGCGGCTGAACAACGAAAGAGCACGATGCAGGACATTTCCACGGTCATTATTTCGTTCAACGAGGAACGCAACATCCGGCGCTGTCTCGACAGCGTAAAACCGTTTTCGACGGAAATTGTGGTTGTGGATTCGGGCAGCACCGATCGAACGGTAGAGATCTGCCACGAATTTACCCCCCACGTATACACACACGAATGGCTCGGGTACGGTCGGCAGAAACAAATGGCGCTGACTAAAACCGGGTGTCCCTGGGTGTTTTCCATAGACGCCGACGAAGAAGTCTCTCTTGAACTACAGGAAGAAATCGGGGCCCTGGATTTTCAGGCCAACGGCTACGAGATGCCGCGAAAAACGTGGTACCTCAACCGCTGGATCACACACAGCGGCTGGTATCCCGGCTACATATTGCGTCTTTTCAATCGGGAGAGCGGGGTTTTTACAGACGAGATCGTCCATGAGTTTGTGAACGTGGAAGGAAACGTGGTCAGGTTGAAAAACGACCTGTACCACTATTCATACCGGGACATCGCGCATCACATCGAGAAAGTCAACGACTTCACCACGCTGTCCGCACGAAAAATGTGGGAAGAAGGACAGCGAGACGGCGCCGCCAAGATCGCACTGTACCCGTTTTTTGAATTTCTGAAAGTTTATCTGGTCAAACGCGGATTTCTGGACGGGTTGGCCGGCCTGACGATCTCATCCCTGCACGCCTACTACGTATTCCTCAAGTACGCCAAACTGTACGAACTGAAGTCTCTCCGGCGCGGCGGAAACAAACCATGACAAACAACGGTGGATCCGGCAACAAACCCACTCTTTCGCTGGTGGTTGCCGTCTACCGCCGGCACGACTTCCTCGAACTGGTTCTGGAATCTTTGCTGAACCAGTCGTTCAAGGATTTTGAAATCATCGTCGCCGACGACGGTTCGGGTCCCGAAATGGCCGATACGATCGAGCGCTACAACCCACGTTTCACGCGGCCGATATTACACGAATGGCACGAAGATGACGGTTTTCGCAAAACGGTGATTGTCAATCGCGCCGTGACCCGTGCGTCGGCGGATTATCTGGTTTTTATCGACGGGGATTGCATCCTCCATCGGAAATTTCTTGCCCGTCACATCCGCCGGCGCAGGCCGGGGTGGGTGCTGACGGGGCGGCGTGTGATGATGGACGAGGAACTGACCGGACGGGTCACAACTGAGGACGTCCGCGCACGCAGAGTCGAAAGTGTTCACTACTGGATCGGGCATTGCGGCCGCAACGATTGCAAGCACGGTTTTTATGCGCCGTTTGTGTTTGGTCTGCGAAACAGGTCGCGCGAAAACTACGAGATCCTGGGTTCAAATTTCTCGGTCCACAAAGATGAATTTTACAGGGTAAACGGATACGACGAGCGCATCATCGGCCGGGGACTCGAGGATAACAACCTTTGTGCCCGTTTCATCAACAGTGGTATCGCCGTGAAGAGTCTCGCGTTCGAAGCCCTGCAGTACCACTGCTATCATGCCGCGGATCCTGTCCCGCACAGTAACGAGTTCATCGAAGAGTATCGGGACAGCGGGGAGGGGCGGACGCCCTACGGGATCGTCAAGGAT
>CAYUDF010000374.1:0-4193 GCA_964443465.1 uncultured bacterium | reverse complement strand
TGGAACAGACCAACCTCAGTTCATACCTGGCCAAACTGGTGGCCGGTGACGGCGATGTCGCCTACGTCAGGGTCGTGGGTGCGACCGGGCAGATCGTTTCGTCGGGTACCATCGAAGATATTTTTACGCCGTACCGTGAGCCGCCGGACGCCGTGCGTATCGGTGGTGACAGCGTAGTGGTGTGGAAAGCGCTCACCAGCGAAGACCGCGCCGTGCGCGACATCGGTTTTGTGGTGCGCGTCTCCAACACCGACACCGGCGGAATGCTCGACCTGGGGTATGTCCACCTTGGTATATACGAGGACGCCGTCGAGGCGAGTATCAACGATCCGCGGATTACAACCGCACTCATTCTGCTGGCCATATTCCTGGTGGGAATCCTGTTGGTCATGGGGCTGGTTTCGGTGTTCGTAAAGCCGATCCAGGTCCTTACCGACGGCGTGCGCGCCATCGGCGACGGCACGATGGATACCAAGCTCGACATTGACGGGCCCGCCGAAATCGGCGCGATCGCCAGCGTATTCAACGAGATTACCAACAAGTTTAAAAAAGCCCAGGAGAGCGTGCTCGAGCAGGAAAAGATGCAGAAGGAGATGGAGGTCGCCAAGGAGATCCAGCAATCGCTCCTCCCGAACCGCAAACCCAAGGTGAGCGGGTACGATATCGCACCGCTCTACCAGGCCGCCGCCGAAGTGGGCGGCGATTACTACGATTTTGTCGAGGTGGATGAAGATACCATCGGTGTTGTGGTCGCCGACGTTTCGGGTAAGGGTGTGCCGGGTTCGCTGGTCATGACGATGATCCGCACGGCGCTGCGCATGGAAGCGCGGGGCAACAAGAACGCGTCCGACGTGATGTCAAAGATGAACGCGTTTGTCACGGACGATATGAAAAAGGGAATGTTCGTGACGATGTTTTACGTGATCCTCGACTCGAAGAACAGGATCATCAGCTACGCCAGTGCTGGCCACAACCCGATGATCCTTTACCGCCACGAAACCCACGAGACATTTTTCCTCAACCCCAAGGGATTTCCCGTCGGTATCAGCCTTCCTGACGAGGAACTGTTTCGCAAGTCGATCAGCCTTGAGAAGATCAAGCTGAAAAAGGACGACATGCTTCTGATTTACACCGACGGTGTGACGGAAGCGATGAACGAAAGGCGCGAGCAGTACGGCGAGACTCGCCTCCTCAGTTTTATCAAGGAAAACGGCCACCTGCACCCGGAGGACTTTATCGCCAACCTGGACCGCGATATCAAAAAGTTCACCGGCGGATACCCGCAGAATGACGACATCACGGTGGTTGCCGTCAAAGAAAAGCTCACAGCCGATGACGTGTTGTATGGTATCCGCAAGAAACTGATCGATCTGGTCGATATCGACGGACTCAGTGTCAAGGAAGCGTGCCTGCAGATGCGGGTGTCGCCGGCGACTTACTATCGCTATAAAAAACGCCTTGAGGTGCTGGGCGAGAGAGGTCTGAAGAACAAGATTCTCAGAAAGGACACGGTCCTTAAACGCGTCAGTCTGGAAGCGCGCAAGAAACTCCTCGAAATAATCGTTGAAAATCCCGAGTACGGCGCCAAGCGGATCACGTCGATCTATAACGAGGGCAAGGAAGCACCGCGTCAGATCACCGAACGGATGGTTTATGACGAGCTCAAGCGCCTGAACCTCAACACCAAGGATCTGCGTATCGAATACCTCAGGCGCAACCGCCTGCTCAAGGACGAGATGCTGGCGGACGCGGACCACCGGTCGGGCAAGGATATCATTGAAGACCTGCTCAAGGAGATCCCCGGGGTTGAGACCGCCGATGCCGACGCCGAAAGATCTGCCGAGACAGCCGGGACAACACCCGTGGCCGACGATGAACCGTTGGCAGTTGAACCGTCCGACGACGTCGGTGCGGAGTATGAGCAGATCGATGATATCGGAATGTCGGTATCCACCTCGCCAGACGGAATCACGTCTGTACTGGTCAACGGGCACCTCGATTCTGTAACGTCGACGGCGCTCGAACAGAGGCTGAAGCAGCTGGTCTCCGACGGAAACCACAAATTTATCATCGACCTGAGCGACGTGACCTATATATCCAGCGGCGGGTGGGGGATTTTCACGGGAGAAGTGCGGGGGCTTCGCGAGCACGGCGGTGATATTGTCCTGGTGGGAATGTCGCCGGAAGTGTACGACGTTTACGAACTGCTGGGATTTGACGACGTCCTCAAGTCGTTTACAAATCCGCAGGAAGCCGCCGAATATTTTGAGCTCCCGCCGGAGGAGAGGCTGGCCGTCGTTTCCAGGCCGGTTGTTGTTGATACGCCCGACCTGCCCGGAACAAGTAAAGAGGAAAACGAAACAGTACCCGGTGAATCATACGTCCACGAGTGGGAGAGCCTGAAAATTGAGGCAACCACCGTTGGCCCGAGTGGTGACATGGTGGTTATTTCGCTCAACGGCATCATCGATACGGTGAGTGCCGAGAGCCTGAGGGCGGCGCTGGCGCAGATCATCAAGAAGGACATTTTCAAAATCGTAGTGGATATGTCCCAGGTCGAGTACGTCAGCAGCGGTGGGTGGGGAACATTCACCGAACGACTGCGCGAGGTTCGCCGCAACAGCGGTGACATCAAGCTGTTCGGTATGGACCCGGATGTTTATTACGTTTTTACCATGCTGGGTTTTAATATTGTTCTTTCGTCATTCGATATTCTGACGGAAGCCATCGAAGACTTCGGCCGGGAAACACACGCGACCGGCCGCCCGACTTCGCCCCTCGATGAGGATGCTGGCCAGCCGGAAGCTCTTACGCCCACACACCCCACGGGGGAAACTGTGGATCTCGAGCCCGCGCCCGGGGAAGCTCCGGAAATCGACTTGTCTGAAAGGGACGTCCGGGACGTGGCGGTGTGGGAAGACGCCGGGAACGGTGTGAAAATTGCTCACATGACAGGTTTCATAGAAGCCTCGGCGGTGGATGAGCTGGCGACCCACTTGATGCAGGAATTGACCGACGAGCCCGTGATTGTGCTGTTTGACCTGGAACGCGTCGAATACATTTCCAGCACCGGTTGGGGCCAGTTTGCCGGTTGTGCGGAGACGATTCAGACCTGGGGTGGTGTCGTCGCCCTGTACGGTCTGGGACCGGACTTGCACGATATTTACAGCTGCCTGGAGTTCCAGTCGTTTATTAAGGAATACCCTGACCGGCAGCAGGCCATTGAAGGGGCGAGAGCCGACGTGGGGACCACAACCGCCGCCAGTGAAACTTCCGGACCGCCGGTTGCGCCGGCTGATCCGGCTGATCCGGACGTAGAGACCTATACCGTAGGGGAATATGAAGACCCCGGCGTCGAATCTGTGGACGACATCCTCGGAGACGATGCAGGAGTATCGACACCCGGCGCCGCCGACAGATCCATCACCGAACCGACGGATGACCAGACGCGTCGCTGGCCGGGGGAAGCGCCGGTAGAGGACACGGATCAAGCGGTGGTGGAAGATGTTGTGGAAGATACCGTGGAAGAGGTCAGGGAACCGGATCCGGTGGAAACTGCCAAACCGGTCAGACCCCAGGTGTCGCTGGACGAAACGCCCGACAGGGTGCCTGAGGATACCGATCCCCAGTTTGTCGACATGAGTGACCATACAGATGTAGTCGACGTGGGTTCGGCTGTATCCGACAAGAATTTCGAGAAGGACGAACGGCTTCGTGACATCGGGTGGGGAGATTACGGCGAAAAACTGAAAAAACGAAACAAGCCCAAAAAGAAAAAGCAGGAAGAGGACGACTAGGTGCGTAAAATCGCGATCATCACCTCCAAGGGCGGGACCGGAAAAACCACAACCGCGATCAACCTTGGCCACGGCCTGGCGCTCTGCGGCAAGCGCGTCCTGATCATCGACTGCGACGCCCAGCGGAACGTCGGTATCGTGTTTGACGTCCAGAGCACGCAGACGCTGTCCCACCTCCTGCAATTTGGCGAAGTGGATGTTGTGGAGGTTCGCCGCAACCTGTTTGTGATCGACTCCGGCGGGCGGGCCCTGGCCGAAACGGAAATGGTTCTGGCCAGCAAGTCCAGCCGCGAACGCCGCCTCGCGCTGGCGCTTAAAAACCTGCGCGGATGCGACGTCGTGATCTGCGACTGTTCGCCGACGATCAACCTGATCAATATCAACGCGATTTCGTAT
>CAYUDF010000373.1:0-4201 GCA_964443465.1 uncultured bacterium | reverse complement strand
GCGTCTTACTGCCTCGACCCGGGGCGCCGCGGTCACGGGCTGGACGCACTGGCGCTGGAATTCTGCGGGCACGAAATGATCCCGTTCAAATCGTTGTTCGAATCGCGCAGCAAGACACGGGATATCAGAACCGTCCCGCTGGACCGCGTGACGGATTACGCCTGCGAAGACGCCGATTATACATTCCGGCTTTACGATATTTTTATGCCGATGCTCGAAGTTTCGCAGGTGAAGTCGCTGTTCGAAGACGTGGAAATGCCGCTCGAAGCTGTTCTCACCCGCATGGAAATCACCGGTGTGAGGGTGGATACAGCTTTCCTCGGCGGGTTGTCGCACCGGTACACCGGTGAAATCGTCGAGATTGAAAAAAAGATCTATGCCGCCGTGGGCGAACAGTTCAATATCAATTCAACCCAGCAGCTTCGCGAGATTTTGTTTACAAAACTGGGACTCAAACCGTCGCGCAAGACCAAAACGGGTTACTCGACGGACGTTGACGTTTTGACCGGGCTTGCGGACCAGCATGAAGTTCCGCGGCTGCTCCTGGATTATCGCCAGCTGGTCAAGCTGAAAAACACCTACGTGGATGCCCTGCCGAAACTGGTGAGTCCGGATACCGGGCGGGTGCACACGTCCTACAACCAGGCGGTTGCCAGCACGGGCAGGTTGTCCAGCTCGGATCCGAACCTGCAGAACATCCCGATACGAACCACCGAGGGCCGGGAAATCCGCAAAGCGTTTGTCGCCTCGACGCCCGAGTGGGTGTTGCTCGACGCGGACTATTCCCAGATCGAACTGCGCATCCTGGCGCACTTGTCCGGGGACGATGAATTGATTTCCGCGTTTAATGACAACGCGGACGTTCACCGGAGGACGGCGGCAAAAATTCTGGGAGCGTCTGAGGACCAGGTTTCGGATGAAATGCGCAGCCGGGCCAAAACGGTTAATTTTGGTATAGTATACGGGATGGGCGCCCGCGGCCTGTCGCAGTCGCTGGATATCCCGGTTGCCGAAGCGAAAAAATTCATCGATGATTATTTTGAATCGTACCCTGGAGTGAAAAAGTTCATCGACGACACCATCGAACGCGCGCGCCGGGACAAGTGGGTGGACACGATGCTGGGCAGGGTACGCCAGTTGCCGGATATCGCGAGCACCAACGGGCGGCTCCGGTCGTTTTCCGAACGGATCGCGGTCAACACACCGGTGCAGGGGACGGCCGCCGACATCATCAAGCTGGCGATGTTGGACGTCGACAAAGTCATTCGGGATCGCAATCTGCGGGCAAAGATGATTCTGCAGGTCCACGACGAACTGCTGTTTGATCTGCCCGCTGAAGAGCTGGACGAGATGAAGGAAATCGTCCGGGTGTGCATGGAAAACGCGATGCCACTCGACGTACCTCTGAAGGTGGATATGGGTACGGGAACGAACTGGCTGGAAGCCCATTGATTCAAGCGGGAGAGCCAATATGGTTTTAGTAGGAGTGGCGGGCGAATCCGGAACCGGAAAGTCGACGATTGCGGCACACCTTACCAAGAGAGGTGGCGGCCACATTGACCTCGATATAATCGGGCATGAAGTATTATCCGGGAACGAAGGCGCCCGCGACGAAATAGCTTCGCGGATCAGTGCTGAAGTGTTTGATACCGACGGCCGGATAAACCGCAGACGTCTCGGCGCCATTGTGTTTAACGACGAAAAGGCGTTAAAAACTCTGGAACGGATCGTCCACCCGAGGATTCAGAAAATCTGCAACCGGTTGCTCAAAGAGATGGAACGGGCGGGCCTGCCCTTTGTTGTTATCGACGGAGCCTTGTTGCTTGACGCGGAAGTGTTTTTTTCGTGGGACGTGATGATTGCGCTGCGCTGCGACGAGGAAACTCAATTCGAACGATTGATGACAAAAGGCGGCCGGACGGAGGACGAGGTTCGACAACGGCTGAAAAACCAGCGAAAAATACAGGACTCGTTCCACAAGGCGAATGTTATCATCGATGCGTGCCGGCCGCTGCATGAAGTACTGGCCGAGATCGACGGTATCATCGATGACCTGTTGGAAAAAAACCAGTCCTGAAGAGAGTGAGATCAAATGAGAGACATCGATTTACTGATCGACAAACTGGAAGAACTCAAGACCCGGGTCGAAAAACTGAAGGAGTGTCTTTGACCTCCCCGCGCTCCAGGCCCGCCTGAACGAACTCAATGAAAAAATGAACGACCAGGAATTCTGGCAGGATAAAAACCGGTCGGAAGATGTTATGCGGGAAGTCAGCGCGCTCAAGTCGCGCATCGGTCCGGTGAACGAACTCAAACAACAACTGGATGACAATACCGAGTTGCTCGAACTGGCCAGGGAAGAGGGAGAAGAGGCGCTGGTCGAAGATGTAGCCGGCGAACTCACCCGTCTGGAAAAAGAAACGGCCAGCCAGGAAATCAGCACGTTGTTTTCCGGAGCGGACGACGGACGCGACGCGATTCTGACAATCCACCCCGGCGCCGGTGGAACCGAGTCCCAGGACTGGGCCGAGATGCTTCTTCGTATGTACGTGCGGTTCGCCGAAAAAAAAGGATTTACCGCGAAACTGCTTGAAGTGACCCCCGGTGAAGAAGCGGGAATCAAAAGCGCGTCCGTTGAAGTCCGCGGTGTCAATGTGTACGGTCACCTTAAAGCGGAAAGCGGCGTGCAACGGCTGGTGCGCATTTCCCCGTTTGATGCCAGCAGCCGGCGGCATACTTCCTTTGCGTCGGTGTTTGTGTATCCCGAGGTCGACGCAAGCGTGGAGATCGAGATTCGGGACGACGACCTGCAGACCGATACCTACCGGGCCAGCGGCGCCGGTGGACAGCATGTCAATAAGACAGACAGCGCGGTACGCATCACGCACAAACCGTCCAGAATTGTAGTTCAGTGTCAGAGCGAGAGGTCACAGCACCGGAACAAGGATAACGCCATGAAGATGCTCCGGGCCAAACTGTACGCCAAACAACAGGAAGAAGAGCGCGCCAAGCTGGATAAAATGCTGCAAACACAGGCGGACATTGCATGGGGTAACCAGATCCGGTCTTATGTGCTCCACCCCTACAACATGGTCAAGGATCACCGGACGGACGAACAAACCTCCGACGTCCAGAAAGTTCTCGACGGGGATCTCGGGGCGTTCATCGAGGCCTATCTCCTTAAATTCACAACGACTTAACCTGGATAGGTCTTGACAGCAAGGGGCGGATTTCGCATATTCAGGCGCATTATGAACGAAGAAATCAACAATCACGAAGAGAAACACGGTTTTGAAAAACTGCGGGCTGTGCGGCTGGAGAAAATGGCCAAGCTCCGTGAAAGCGGGCACAATCCCTATCCGTACCGTTATGAGGTCACTCACAGAACCGGAAATGTTCGCGACGACGAGTTGTCCCTGACCAACGATGAGACCGTGGTTGCGTTGGCCGGGCGAGTGATGTCTGTGCGCGGACACGGAAAGACAATGTTCGGCCACCTCGAAGACGCCACCGGGCGCCTCCAGTTTTATGTCCGCAAGGACGCCCTGGGTGAGGAAGAGTTTGCCGCGTTCAAGCTGGTCGAGGTTGGTGACCTCGTGGGCATTCGGGGAACGGTATTCCGGACAAAAACGGATGAGCTGACGGTCAAAACGCAATCATTTGAGGTTCTCGCCAAATCACTGAGGCCGCTACCGGAAAAATGGCACGGATTGACCGACAAGGAAATACGGTACCGCCAGCGTTACCTCGACCTGCTGATGAACAGTGAAGTCCGTGAAGTGTTTGTCGCGCGCTCAAAGCTTGTCGAAACCATACGGCAGTTTCTGATCAAACGGGGATTTCTGGAAGTCGAGACGCCTATTCTGCAACCGCTTTATGGCGGCGCGTCCGCGCGGCCGTTTATGACGCACCATAACGCCCTGGACATGCCCCTCTACCTGCGGATCGCGGACGAACTGTACCTCAAGCGCCTGCTCGTCGGTGGTTACGAACGTGTGTTTGAATTTTCAAAAGACTTCCGTAACGAGGGGATCGATCGTTCGCATAACCCCGAGTTTACAATGATGGAATGTTACGCCGCGTACCTCGATTACACCGACTACATGGATATGGTCGAAGAGATGATGCGGGAACTGGCCGATAAACTCGCATCCGGCGGAATCGTCAAGTATGGCGAATACGAGATTGATTTCACGAAACC
>CAYUDF010000372.1:0-4232 GCA_964443465.1 uncultured bacterium | reverse complement strand
GCGAGCGGGGCGAGGCGACCCGTCATGGCTGGTACTGCGACGTCTGAGGGGGCCGCAGGGGAGCCGTGCCCGGCTCGCGCCGCGTAACCGTGCGCCAGGAACGACGGATTCTACGAGGAATCAAACGGCGTAACTGGCTGTTATATAAGACGCTTCTCGACGTCCGAGATTTTTTTAAAAAGGGGGTTGACATACCAGACAACCGTCTGCTATAGTGCACTCGTTATGACTCCCAGAACCCCACCCGGTCAGACCCGGGAAAAAATATACCAATACGTGAGGCAGTGCCTCCTGGACGGCTTCCCGCCGACCGTACGCGAGATCCAGGAAAAATTCGGGTTCTCCGCCGTCCAGACCGTGCAGGAACACCTGCGCAGGCTCGTGGAAGAGGGTCGGCTCATCAAGCAAAAGGGCAAGGCGAGGGGATATTCACTCCCCGAATCAGACATCCCCAAGACGCCGCCGATGCTTCTCGTGCCCCTGCTGGGCCGGGTACAGGCGGGGGGACTCAATACAGCCGTTGAAGATTGCGAGGGGTACATTCCCGTCCACGCCCCCAAAGGGGCCGGTCTTTCGGCGGTCACCATTTCAGATATTGCCGCACCGCATGGGGCTTACAGTGACAGTGGCCACGCTGGCAGCCCCGTGCGGGGTGAGTATTCAAATACAGCTTCGGGTGCCGAACCATCCACCAGGAACCCAGCCAGAGGTTCGGGCAACCCTGTGTCCGCAGGTGGGCCGACCCACCTGCGGGCGACCCCACCCCTCAACGGAGATATGACCGGGCAACTGTTCGCTCTTCGCGTTCATGGCCAAAGCATGACAGGTGCGGGTATCATGCCCGGTGACGTCGTTATCGTGCGGTCCCAGCCCACGGCTTCGACCGGCGAGATCGTGGTCGCCCTGGTGGACGACGAAGCGACCGTCAAGCGGCTTCGTCTCGGCGACGGGCAGATAGAGCTCCACCCCGAAAATCCCGACTTCGAACCCCTCATTTTTTCGCCCAACGATTGCGTACTGCTTGGCAAAGTGATCGAAGTCCGGCGATATGTAGAACCGCTGCCTCTGTAGATTTTTCAGATCAATTCCGGCGGGTTTGTGGCGAGCTTCGTCAGGAGCAGTGCTACATCAATTCATCATCCTCGAACCCGAGGTTTAACGGTTCGTCATTTAAAAAACCCGGAATTGTAAACTGTCTTGTTCGTCCACCGCGCAACCGTTGTCCGTCAGTCGCATTCACGTCGTCTCCAACTTCTTCAAACACGCAGTCGTCCATCCACACCTGACCGCGTCCAAACATGTGTGCGCCCAGATATATGACGGCGGCGTTGTCCGGCACATCCAGCACCACCTCAAACAGGGTCCAGTCGGTTGTTCCCGTCAGCGGGTGGTCTTCACAGTCGTCAAACGCATAGGACTGTTTTGTGTCCGTATCGATCCGCATCCACGCGCCACCCCACTGGCCCAGTTTGTACGACTTCAGGTAAGCAGAAAAACGCACCCGTTTGCCGCGCCATCTGTCGGCCTTGAAACGTTGGGTCCACCGGGCCTGGTCATCGTTGCTCGCATCGACCGAGAGAAAACACGCGCTGCGCGAACCGCTTCTTTTAATCTGCATATCCAGGCCCCCGATAAAGTCGTACGCCGGATTGCCGTCAACCGGCCCATACAGACGCCACGGTGGCGGCACCACCGGTTCGATTTCACCCTGGATCTGTTGTTCATTCAGCCCCGTGTCCATCTTCTGGAGACAGCCGGCGGCGACAAAAACCAGCAACATCACTACAATCCCGGCGGGCGACAATATTCTTTTTAAATAACTCATATTCCCTCGTTGTTGTCTTTCCTGAGAACGCCGATATATATCGGCTCGTCCGAATCAATATATTCGTCAACAACCCAGCCAGTGCCCTGCACGATCCGTTCCATCTCGCGCTTTGATACCAGGAGATAGTCAAACCACGTTGTTTTGTACTGCCGGTAGCGCAACCGCAAGCGCAGTTGGCCGGCCATCCGGCCGTTTTTCCGGTTCCTCTGCTGGTACTTCCGGTGAGCCGGACTGGTGTTGGTTTGCGGATCGGTTGATTCCGCCAGTATCGTAGCATCGTCCGAGGTCATTTGACGAAACCTTTTGAGCATCCACCTGGCCCGCCGAACATTTCCGAACAGCCCGAAATTGTTGGCCAGCATGACTACCGTATCGAATATACCCACCCGTTGTGACAGGCGGGTGATCGATTGTACGCGCGCGTCACGTTCAATAATTTCGCGCCGGTTGGCCCCGGGCATGTAGTCGAGCAACTCACGACCAAATGCATCCTGTTCCCGGTTCATATAATGATCCACTCCCGCTGTAAAAACGTGGATTTTAAAGCAGACTCCGGCAATTAGTATATCAGGAGGTTTTTATTAGTGTATGTTTTTCCGAGACTCGCGGAATGTGAATTTCGACCGCCGTTCCCTTGCTGGGATTGCTTCGAATGAGGATATCACCGCTGTGCTGGGTCACGATACCCAGTGCGGCGGACAGTCCCAGCCCGGGTCCCTGCCCGGGACTCTTGGTGGTAAAAAACGGATCAAACGCCCGCTTCCTGGTTTCGTCGTCCATCCCCCGCCCATCGTCCGATATGGTCAACACAACCTGGTCGCCGGCCGTCAGGGCCGCGCGAAAGTATCCTGTCCTCTCGTTCGACCCCTTCATGTTGGATGTCGACAAACTGATTTTGCCGCCGGTCGGGATCGCTTCCCTGGCGTTTACAATGACGTTTGTTACCAGTTGTGTCAGCAGCGCCTTGTCTCCGTAAACGTTCCACAACGATTCCGCTGGCTGAAAATCAATTATGATGTGCTCTCCTACGATCCCGTCCAGAAACGAGACCGTGTCTTCCACGATTTCGTTCAAGTCCAGAAACTCGTGTCTGACCGAAGACTGTCGGCTGAATAACAACATTTTTTCCGTCAGTAACGCGCCGTTTTTCCCCGCCTCCCGGATGCGTTCCAGCCTTTCTGTGGTTTCCCGGTCAAACTTCCCGCTTTCCAGCAGGAAGTCTGAATAGCCGTTGATGACCATCATCGCATTCTTGAAATCGTGGGCAACATACGCAGCCATCTTGCCGAGGATTTCCAGTTTCTGGGTGTACCGGAACGACCGGAGGACAAGCCGCAGTTCTCTTTCGTAGTGCCGGTTATATGTGATCGCCGCGATACCCAGCAATAAACCAAAAAACAGAATGACAAACTCTCTTGGAGACTTGAGAGCGGGGTCCAGGGAACCGAGCGCGTACAACAACAGGTGAATGACGGGCAGGGTAGCCAGGTAGAGGATCAGGCGGGGACGGCCGTCTGACTGTGCCATCGAGATATTGTAACTGTCTCCGGCCGACGCCGTTTCTACCGAAGAACGGTTGGTCCGGGCCGCCGCAGCTAAAAACAGCAGAACGTACGGTACCAGCCACGCCAGATCGATCAGTGTTCCGGGTTCGTAGGCCCACACCCCGTAGAATATGAAAATTTCCGATATATTCAACACGGCCCATACGATGGATTCCAGCGCCAGCAAGGCGTACAAAACCTTCCACCCCGGGTTCTCTGACTGACGCACCAGGATATAAAAACAAGAGGCGACACAAACATCCATCGTCGCGTAGAAGACCAAAGTGTGCGCGTATGTCGTGTCGACGCCAACTTTGCTCGCAAACGGAAGGATGACGATATACGTGACGATCGCCATCGCAAAAATACCGTTCGCCGTTGTTTCGGTCCACCTGCGAGCGTTTGTCTTTTTGATATCCGACGGGATGTGCGGCCTGACGGTCGCCGCCAGTAACACGCCCGCGTAGTACATAATATTCAGCGTGTTGTCGATCAGGGTCTTGTGGGCGGACCAGTCGATATCCCAATCCGTCGCGGAATACGGAAGATAGGATATTAGATAACAAGTGTTGGCGCCGGTCAACAGCCACCAGAATCGCCGGCTCCGCGCCCCGGACGACGTCACTGCCCTGAGAATCATCGCAACAATCGACGCAGACAGCAGTATTTGTTCGATATAAAATGCCCAGTAAGAACGAAAACTGTCTACAATATGAAACGAGATATACAGCGCGGCGACAACCACGATCGACACCACGTAGAGTAAAACGTAGCGCTTCTCCGGCACGATCCGGGACCAGGTACCCGAAAATTCAATTTGAGTCGAGTTTATATTCATTTCACGATGTTACTTTGCCGCG
>CAYUDF010000371.1:0-4253 GCA_964443465.1 uncultured bacterium | reverse complement strand
CACGACTTTACTCGGCAGTTGGCCACATCGAACTCCTGTTCTGTTTTGTAAAAACGCACAAGACACAACAATATCGCAAGTTGCGCCCGCGTTCAAATCAAATGAGCGTACCGCGGGTCCGGGGAATATGGTATAATCAAACAGTCGAAACTCGTTATCACAATGGAGGTTCCATGGATTCCCGAAAATGTTTATGCGGTCTGCTGCTGGCCCTGTTGCTTTTTCTGCCGTCAGTGGCCTCGGCTCAACGCCAGACACCGGCTGCCGCGCTCCACGAGCAACTGGCTGCGTCAAAAGCGGAGCGATTCGCCAGCTTTTACTCGAAGGTATCCGCGGCAACTCCCAACCAGCAGGAGTATGACGTCCTGTATTACGATTTGAACCTTACCATTGACCCGGGCGCGTCCACGGTAACCGGCCAGGTCACGATGACGGCCTCTGTACTGGCTTCGTCTTTGTCCACGGCGGAGATCGATCTTCTGGACAACATGACGGTGAGCGGAGTTGCCTGGGCGGGCGGCCCGCTGGCCTTTTCGCACACGGGAGACATTATCACCGTCACACTGCCGATGACCTACGCGTCGAGTGAACTGTTCACCGTTATTGTAAGCTACAGCGGCACGCCCGATCCCGCCGCCGGCGCATTCGGATTCGACACCTACAACGGTTCACCGATGATATGGAGCCTCAGCGAACCGTTCGGCGCCCGCAGCTGGTGGCCGTGCAAGGACGACCCCTCGGACAAACCAGATTCGGTCGACATACACGTGACGGTCCCCAATACCCTCACCGTGGCGTCCAACGGCACACTGGTCACCGTCACGGAAACACCGGGGACAGATACCTATTGGTGGCACGAGGGGTATCCAATCGCGACCTATCTGGTGTCGCTCGCCATACACCCCTATACGAAGTTTTCGCATTTCTACAACTATTCTCCCACCGATGCGATGGAGGTCCAGTACTACGTTTTTCCCGACCACTACAGCAGTGTCCAGGCCACGTACGCCAAAACGGTCCCCATGATCGAAACGTTTGCCGGCCTCTTTGGCGAATACCCGTTTCTGGAAGAGAAATATGGCCACGCCGAATTTCTGTGGGGTGGCGGCATGGAGCACCAGACAATTACCAGCCTGGGGGGGTGGGGCGAATACCTGATCGCGCACGAACTGGCCCACCAGTGGTGGGGCGACATGGTCACCTGCGACGATTTTCATCATATATGGATGAACGAGGGATTTGCCACGTACAGCGAAGCGTTGTGGTCAGAGTCCGAGTACGGCATGGCCACCTACCACAGCGACATGGCAGCCGCCCGGTACTTCGGCCCGGGCACCATCTACGTACCCGATACATCCGACTGGGGCCGTATTTTCCATTCGGGTTTGTCGTACAACAAAGGGTCGTGGGTTCTTCACATGTTGCGACGTGTCGTGGGAGACACCAACTTTTTTAACATCCTGCAGACGTATTACGGGGACACACGATACCAGTACGGGACGGTCACAACCGAACAGTTCCGCGACCTGTGCGAGGATGTGTCCGGGATGGAACTGGACTGGTTTTTCCACCAGTGGATATATGAAGAATACTACCCGGCGTACAGTTACGACTGGTCTGCGGCACAGGATGGAGGCACGTGGGACATCGAACTGATTGTCCGCCAGGAGCTGTCGAACTACGTCTTCAAGATGCCGGTGGATATCAATGTCCAGACAACCGCCGGGGACACAACAATCGTGGTGTGGGACAGCCTCGCCACACAGAGTTTTACGCTTACTGTCAGTGACGAGCCGACCGGGATTCAGTTCGATCCCGAAGAATGGATTCTGCGCACAGTAAGCGATCCGCTGACCAACCCCACGCTGGACCGAGGGATCCTGCTGGTCAACGGCGTGGACTGGAACACATACGGGACGGAGATCGTTTCAGCATACGAAGACAGTGTATTCTGGGGATCGCATCCGATCACGTTCTGGGACCACTTTGACGAACCCGGCGCAGGATACCCGGCAAACCTCCCTGCGCCTCTGGGCCACGGAGCGGTGCCACCCGATACGATTGAGCAGTTTTCCGCCGTGGTGTGGGTCGGCAACAACTACAACGGCGACCTGGCCGGCTGGCTGGACACGCCCGTCTATTCCTACCTGAAAGCGGGCGGCAATGTGTTATTGATGACCCGCCAGGGCACCCAGTTCGTCGACCTCGCGCTGCAGGATTACCTGGGGATTACGTTTGTGGAAACCGGCAGCGACGCGATCAACGACTGCGTGTCGACCTATCCCGGCCTCAATAACATCGCACTGAACTCTTCTCACAGTTTGTGCGCGGTATTCGACACAACGCTGACATCGGCTGATTCAGAGTTGTTGTTCAAGGAAACGGTTACTTATTCGACACACCGCGGACTGGGTGTGTGGCACGCGCCGTCCGCCGGCGGTACCCATAGGGGCGACGGCGGACAGATGGTTTTTATCAGCGGCAGACCGTACCGGTACGACCACGACGACCTGCGGTTCAACGTGGATTATATTCTGACTAACTTTTTTGGAGAGCCGTATTCACCGGGCACCGCTGTATCAAACGGGCCGGCACCGTATTCGTTCAGCCTGCGTCAGAATTATCCCAACCCGTTTAATCCGCACACCACCATCGGGTTCAGTGTGCCGGAGTTTGGAACGGTGACGTTGCGCGTTTACGACGTGACCGGCAGGCTGGTTTCGACGCTTGCTGACCGCAATTACGCGGGGGGTAGACACACGATCAACTGGAACGGCACAAACCACCGCGGCGAATCAGTAGCGTCGGGCATATACTTTTATAAGATTGTGGCCGGCGACAGGGTCGCCACAAAAAAGATGCTTCTGTTACGTTAACGCCTGAATTTTTTGAGGAATTCCTTCACTTCAGGAATGGCGCCCTGGTAAATGAGGTATCCGTCGTACGGTTCGCGTTCGGTAATCTCGCCGTTAACGGGTGTTAACATGATTTCCTTGACCTTTTCGGGATCATCCGTCTGCCCGAGTGTCCAGCACAGTTTCATGTAGGCAACTTCGGGAAGCATGTTCGCCGCCGGAATCACACCAAGGTTCATGATCTCCCGTCCCGTCTCGTACACGTACATCTGCGTATATCCCCACAGGGTCTGAACCGTCATGTAGATGTGCACGCCCGCTTTGACCGCCCTGTCTACCGCCGGATACAGTGGTTTGTTCACGTGACCAAGACCCGTACCGGCGATAACGATACCGCGGTACCCGTTGTCGACAAGCGCGTCGACCATGTCGGGCAGCATGTTTGGATAGTAGTATAGGATCGCCACCTTGTCTTCGAACGCCGTGTTTATTTTTGCGCGGCGGTCTTTCTGGCGGGGCAGATAATCATCTCTGAGGTGGGTGAGGCGGTTGACATCAATCATCGCCAGCGGGATGTCACCGATCGTTCGAAACGTCGAGCGATAACTGGAATGCATTTTCCGGACGCGCGTGCCGCGGTGCAGCAAACCATACTGGTCCGAGGTCGGACCGAACATACACACCATCACTTCGGCGATATCACCTTCAGCAGCCGTTTTGACGGCGTGGATCAGGTTGAGCGCCGCATCAGACGATGGCCGATCGCTTGACCGCTGGGAACCCACCATCACGATCGGCACCGGGGAGTCCTGTACCATAAAACTGAGTATCGCGGCGGTGTGGTGCATCGTATCGGTACCGTGACCGATGACGATTCCCTCCGTGCCCTTCTCGATCTCCTCGCCGATCCTTTTTGCCGTTTCAATATACTGTTCCGGACCCATGTTTTCGCTGAAGACGCCGTACAGTTTTTCGGTCTCCAAGTTGCAGATATCGGCCAACTCGGGTACGGACCCGTACAATTCGCCCGGTGAAAACGCCGGAATCACCGCTCCCGTGCGGTAGTCCAGCCGGCTGGCAATGGTGCCACCCGTGCCGAACAGTTTCACGCCGGGTTTTGATTCCGAGTAAGGAAAATCTTTTTCGGGGATTTTATAATTCGCTTCCCTGCGCCCGTGTTCCTCCATCGATTCAACCGTGCCCGCCACCAGTCCGATATTATATCCCGTGGCCAGCTTGAGGACGATGTGTTCGGCGTCCGCCGTTTCTGAGCGGGGCAGAATAATACCCGCATACCGGCCTTCATTTGTCTCAATGGTAACGTCACTCCACACGGACACGTCGAACTTTTTCAGGACGGCGAGCGCCGGGTCACGATACCCTTTGTATTTTTTTTTT
>CAYUDF010000370.1:0-4281 GCA_964443465.1 uncultured bacterium | reverse complement strand
GGGTCGAATCGAGAACGGGTAATGGAGAAGATTCCGGCGAAACAATCAGCGGAATCTCCGTACAGGCCAGGGCAACAGCGTCGCATCCGTCGCCCGCCATCTCACCGATCAATGCTGTAAAATACGCTCGTGCCTCCTCGGTGAACCGGTGCGCCACCAGCTCGTCAAAAATGATTTTGTTGATCAGCTCCCTGTCCTTGGATCCCGGAATGGTGTGGCCGATGTTGACCGCGTCCAGTTTTTCCTTATAGACCGGGCCTTCCATCGTGTAAGTCGTACCGATAATCCCCACTTTTTTGAAGTTTTGCCGGGAGGCTTCGCGTGCGATTTCTTCGGCAATGTGGAGCCACGGCAATTGTGCCTTTTCCAGCACGTCGTCAAATACGCGGTGAATCGTGTTGTCGGGGCAAATCACCAGTTCAGCGCCGGCCTTGGCGATTTTTTCTTCCGATGACAACATTAGAGCCGTCACGCCGTCCCACGCCCCGGCTTCCATCAACCGCACGTAGTCACTGAACGGGTGAGTGTGCAGACTCACTTCCGGGTGCGCGTGCCGGGCGCCGAGCAGATCGGGCGCCTCGGTGCAAATCGTCGTATAACACAGCGCTGCACCCTCCGCGCTGCACGCCACTATACCTATATGTTTAGCCACTCGTATTTCTCCTCGGGGGATTTCGGACGGTGTTTCCGCCGCGAACGCGGACCTGCAACTAAAGCAGGGCGTCGAACCCTACTTTAACCGCACACCAAAGTTTTTCAAGGACTTTTCGCGCCGGGGTCTGACACGCCCGATATCAGTTGACAATCGCGGTAATGTGACTGGATACTTTGAGTCCGACATCGAAGCAGACCGGACGGGTTCCGGAGGGGCCGTCACGGTACCATTTCCTGAAATTCACACTTTTCCCCGGAAGTCCGCATATGGCTATCGATACCATACCCCGTCAATTTCTGTATTCCGCAGAAACCTACGACAAAAAAGACGCATTCAGGTACAAACGGGATGGCCGTTATGTCGATGTGTCCCACCGCGAGATGCTCGAAAAAGTCCACATGGCGACACTTGGCCTGAGGGCCTTGAACCTGGCGCGCCAGGACCGGATCGCGGTGATCTCGGAAAACCGGGTGGAGTGGGTGGTGGCAGACCTGGCCATACTGTCCGCCGGTTGTATAAATGTACCGGTGTATCCCTCCCTGCCGTCGAACCAGGTCGAGTACATTCTGGCCGACGCCGAGACGCGGGCCGTGTTTGTGTCGACAAGCGAACAACTGGAAAAGGTACAGGCCTGCCGCTCGAACCTGCCAACGCTGCAGCACATCATCTGTTTCGATCCCGATTGTGAAACCGAAGGGGTCATCACACTGGACGCCCTCATTGCCCGTGGCGCGATGGTGCCCGACAAAACCCCGTTTGCCGAACTGATCTCGACGATAAGCCGGTCCGACTGGGCCAGTATCATTTACACGTCCGGAACAACCGGCGAACCCAAGGGCGCGGTTCTTACCCACTGGAATTTCCTGAGCAACGTCAACAGCGTCAGGGCCCTGCTCAAAGCGGACGAGAATGACTCCTGCCTTTCGTTTCTTCCGCTCAGCCACGTGTTCGAGCGGATGGCCGGTTATTACTTCATGATGACGTGCGGTGCGACAATCGCCTACGCGGAAAACATGGAAACCGTTGCGGACAATATGTCGGAAGTTCCGCCCAGCGTAATGGCTGCCGTACCGCGGTTTTATGAAAAAATGCATGCACGGGTAATGGAAGCCGTCCTGCAGGGCCCGCCGATAAAACAAAAGCTGTTCAGATGGGCCATTAAAACGGGTCAGAAATATGTATCCGAAAAACAGGCCGGGCGGGTCAGTTTTGCGACCCGGCAGAAAAACGCCATCGCCGACAAACTTGTTTTTCACAAACTGAAGGCTCGCACCGGTGGACGAATCCGTTTCTTCGTCTCCGGCGGGGCGCCCCTCTCACCTGCGATCATCCAGTTTTTCCACGCCGCCGGTCTGCCGATTCTTGAAGGTTACGGTTTGACGGAAACATCACCCGTTATCTCGTTTAACACGTTTGAGGATTTCAAGTTCGGTACGGTGGGCAAACCGCTGCCCGACGTGGACGTCAAAATCGCGGACGACGGCGAAATCATCACACGCGGGGATAACGTCATGCAGGCGTACTACAAGAAACCGACCGAAACCGCCGAAGCCATCGTCGACGGGTGGTTCCACACGGGCGATATCGGGCATCTGGACGAGGACGGATTCCTGACGATCACCGACCGCAAAAAGGACGTAATTGTCACCGCTGGCGGTAAAAACGTCGCGCCGCAGGCGATCGAAAACTGTTTAAAGGGAAGCAAGTATATCGAAGAAGCAATCGTGATCGGTAACAAACGAAAATTTGTGTCGGCGTTGATTATTCCCAGCCTTGAACCCCTGCACCGATACGCTGTGGAGAAAAGCATAGAGCATGTCACCGACGCGGAACTGGTGGATCACCCCGATATCAGGGAATTGTTCGACAACGAGATCGAACAGCAGTGCGCTTCGTTTGCTTCTTTTGAACGGATTAAGAGATACGTTCTGCTCGACCGTCCGCTGACCATTGAGACCGGTGAACTCACACCGAGCCTCAAGGTCAAACGCCGGATCATCGAACAGAAGTTCGAAGATCAAATCAACGCGCTGTACGTAGAATAGCCGGCTGCGAGTACGTCCCGCGCCTGCTATTTATACAGACTCTTGATATGTCCCCAGGTCGTTTCCTCGACCGGTACCGGATGGAAGTGCTCTTCCACGATCTGGTCCTGGTAATCTTCCGAGTGCCAGGCGATCAGGTCCGTACTCGAGCCATTCAGATCCAGGGCGTACAGCCACGATTCGGCAATCGCCCACTGGGTCGACCCACCGTCGGAGCCGTCAAATTCTCCACCGGTCAAATCCTGCCCGGGTACCAGAAATCCGTTTGCATCGAATACCAGGCTGTCGCCGTCGTATACGATTTCGTATATGGCCAGGTGAAACGCCACCGAGTTGTCGGTGGATATCACAAGGCTTTTGAACTGGCCCCACAGCAACTCCAGTAGCTGGGCCCGGAACGAGGAAAGCTTTCCGCTTGTGAGCGTTTCGTCCCGCGCGTCCGTCAACTCCACACATTCGAAGTTGATGGGATCGCCGTTACCGTCAGTCTCCAGGTCTATACACAGGGCTTCGTAAATGTATTCTCCGGTGGTGTCCTGCCACCTGTACACACCGACGAGCGGGTTGCTGTACACGGGAGATCCATTTGGAAGCGAAGTATTATACCGGGCCGCAAGGGGCCCATCGAGGAATGTGACGTCCACACATGCCAGTGCGGACTGCGGACACAACACGATACACAACAACGCCAGAACAACCGCGCCTTTAACAAACATGTTACCAGCCTCCCCAGGATGGATGAGTCAAAAGGAGGTCGATGTTTAATGCTGGCAACCTCCGAGATCTTACAGGAATTAGGATCGTCCGATTATAGCATCCTGGGGTCCATTTTTCAAGTTCCGATTGCCCGTTTGGGCCGATAATACGGGCATTTACACAGCTTTTCGTTGTATAATCCCGCCGTGGTAACTTCCCTTTTTACAAGCGACCTGCACGGTTCAATTGACCGTTACGAAGCGCTTTTCGCCGCCGTTGACCGCGAGTCTCCGCGAGCCGTTTTTCTGGGGGGCGATCTGATGCCCCACGGGTTCATGCCGGTTCCCCGCGGTCACATGCCTTACGACGATTTTCTGGTTGATTACGTGGCGGTCCGGCTGACGGAACTCAAAAATCGGCTGGGTGATAAATACCCCGAAATCTTTGTCATTCTGGGAAACGACGACGGCCTGTCCGAGGAAGCCACCGTTATTAACGTCGCCGACAAGGGATTGTGGCACTACGCCCACAACAATAAATTCACGTTAGATAAGTTCACGATCTACGGTTACGCCAACGTGCCGCCGACCCCGTTCCTTGGAAAAGACTGGGAACGCTACGACGTATCCCGTTACGTCCCTCCCGGCAGTGTTTCTCCGGAAGAAGGGTACCATTTGAGTGCGGTGGACGTGCATGCTATCCGTCACGCCACCATAAAAGCCGACCTGGCCGACCTGGTTGGTGACGATGACCCGGCCAACGCGGTTTTCCTATTCCACACACCGCCGGCGGAAACCGCCCTGGACAGAGCGGCAATGGACGGAAAAAAAATCGATCACGTGCCCCTCGATCTGCACGTGGGCAGCGTCGCGGTGCGGCGACTTG
>CAYUDF010000369.1:0-4283 GCA_964443465.1 uncultured bacterium | reverse complement strand
TAATACCACCCTTCCGGCAGGCCGGTGCGGTCGACGGTTACCGTAATCTGCTGGTTATTGACACCACTGACTGGATCAACGGAAAAACGCGGATGGTTCGGCGTGACTGTCCACGTCAAATCGCCACGACCGATATTGGTGATATCGAAATACTGAACATCCACGTCGCCGTTAAAAGTCAAGGTGAGCGGAGAAACTTCGAGAGTTGCGGGAGGAATTTCCCAGCTGACCGGTATGGTAACGTCTCCGGCGTTGGACGTCAGGTACACGTTGCCGTAGTACATGCCGGGAATCAGCGTCTCATCAAAGACGTATACAACAACGTCTGTGTAGTTACCTCCATAGAGCGGATTTGCGTGCAACCACGGTTGGTCTGTCGTGATGGTCCAATCGAGTGTTCCCGCGCCAACATTGACCACGTTCAGGGTTTTCTGAAAATCCCCGGGAAGGAAATCGAAAAACAGCGGAGAAACACTGAGAATCGGTTCTGTATTCGGTACATACATCGACACGTCAATAGTGCCTGTGCCACCGTTGGAATTCACAGTAAGGGTTCCGTTGTGCGCGCCAATCGGCATTTCTGATCTGTCAACCGACACCAGCAACTGGGTATCCCCGGATCCGGCCAGCGGTGACACCGTCAGCCAGGACTGATTGCTGGTTACGCTCCAGTCGAGAACACCTACGCCGTCGTTAATCACGTACGCCGGCGTGCTGACACCGGAATCGCCGAAATTGATCGCCAGCGGTGACACGCGAAGAATCGGTTCTGTCGGGGGCACCGTCATCGAAACAAATACCGATGTGTTTCCGGCGTTGGTCGTGACCTCGATGTAACCGGAATGGGTTCCGGTCGCAAGCCCCAATCGGACAACGCTCACCGTTACCGTTCCGGTATTTGTGCCGGAAAAAGGCGACAGCGACAGCCAGGGTAACGACTCCGTCAGGCCCCACGTGAGTGTCCCGCCGCCGATATTTGCGATGGTAAGATCCAGGGTGTCGTGTACGTACCCGAAATCGAGACCTACCGGTTCCACCTGCAGTGTCGGAACCTGGTTGGATTCACACACACACGGCAGCGACGAATTGACATAAGCGGTTCCGCCCGCCCCGATCAAAGTTCTGTTTTCACAGTCGACGAACCGGACGTCGTCCGCGTCGGGATGATTTGTGATCTGAATCGCCGTGTTGGCGGGTACCGAACTGCCTACGAAGCTGGCCGTTCCGACCAGAAACGACCCGCTCTGACAGCCGCCGTATCCGATCGAAGCACCATTGATCGAGTTTCCGATAACAATCGGAAAAGTCCAGGAATCCCCCACGTGGGCCCAGGCCGTGTTCGACACGTCCAGCCGGAACTCGGCCGCGCTGGCGCCGTCCGTCAACTGGTGGATAATAAAGACCTGAATGATCCCGCCGTTGTCAACGAAACTACAATCGTTCCCACCCGCGTCCGAAAAAAGACAAAGCGCCCCTGAGTCCGCGGAGACCCATGTGGCGCTCAAAAGAATACAGCAAACCAATACGACGCAGCGTTTCATGTCACGCACCCCCGAATTGCTGACTCTGACAAAAAAGCGGCTAAATCTCTGGTGGTTGTATACGTATATATTATATCATACTTCGAGGTCCGTTACATCATCTACCCCCGCTCGCGGGACAGTTATTTACCCCGGCGATCGGCCGCGGAAGAGGGCAAACTCTGGTTTTCAGACGTGATTTGCGTTACAATTGCCACAGTTATATAATCATCTGCCCACCATCGATTTTTCACATTCACACGGAAACGGAATTCTATGTCTGACACAGCCTCCGGTGTTCTCGAAATCCTCAAGCAGGGTGGCGGATTCCTGCGCGACGCCTCCAAGTCCTTCAAACCCGACAAACAGGATATGTTCGTACCCCAGAAAGCCATTTCTCGCTTCGGCCTGGTCACCGGCGCCCTTGTGACGGGCGCCACACGGTCGACCAATCGGGGCCCGCAGCTGGCAGACGTTGAATCGGTGAACGGACTGGAGCCAGGGGATTTTGCTGCAAGACCCCCGTTCAAAAAGCTGATGGCCATCAACCCCGACCAGCGATTCAATCTGGGAAAAAGCGGCAACACCTCGATGCGTATCGTGGACCTGCTCGCGCCGGTGGGCCGGGGAACCCGTGGGCTGATCGTGGCTGCACCCAAAACGGGAAAAACCCAGTTACTGGAAGACCTGACCAAGGCCATCGAGGCCGACACACCCGACACCCGCTCCGTGGTTCTGCTCATCGACGAGCGCCCGGAAGAAGTGACGCATTTCCGCCGCCAGGTGCCGGCCGAAGTACTGGCCAGCAGTAACGACCAGAGTCTGCAGGAACACGTGCGGCTCGCCAACATGTGTATGGCCCAGATGGTTTGCGAACTCGAATGCGGTCACGACGTGGTGGTGCTGGTGGACAGCATCACACGGATGGGGCGCGCGTTTAATTCGCACGGCGCCGGATCGGGACGCACCATGAGCGGCGGGCTTGACAGCCGGGCGCTTGAGATCCCGCGCAAGTTTTTTGGAATGGCACGCAACGTGGAAGACGGAGGGTCGATCACCGTGCTGGCAACGGCGCTGGTTGATACGGGGTCGCGGATGGACGACATGATTTTTGAGGAATTCAAGGGGACGGGTAACAGCGAGATCGTGCTGGACCGGGACCTGGCCGACAACCGGATATTCCCCGCCATCAATGTGCGCGATACCGGCACCCGACGCGACGAACTTCTATACCCGGAAGCCGAACTGGCCGCCATCAATAAAATACGCCGGAGTGCCATGGACGTGCCGCCGCACAAGGCCATCGAAGGATTGCTCAAATTACTGGAGCAGTATCCGACCAACGAAGAACTGCTGAAGAATATAGGCTGAATAAAAAGGAGAGCCTGTTGACCACACCCGACATGCCAACCTCTGCCAGGGTTTCCATCTGGAAACAGTTTCCCGGCTCATTCTGGGCCGCCAACGTCATGGAAATATTCGAGCGAATGGGGTGGTACGGCTTTTTTGCCGTAAGCAGCCTTTACCTGACCGGGGCGGTGGCCGACGGGGGGCTCGGGCTTTCCAGCGAAGACCGCGGCGTGATCCAGGGACTGGCGACGTTTTTCCTCTACCTGTTTCCCGCCGTGTTCGGCGCATTGGCCGACCGCTACGGATTTCGTAAAATGTTTCTCGCATCGTGTCTTGTGATGATTCCGGGGTACCTGCTGCTGGGGATTCCCAACGGATTCTGGGGTTTCCTCGCCGTGTATTTCCTCGTCGCCGTCGGCCACGGAATGTTTAAACCAGTGGTGATTTCAACAGTCGCCAAAGCGACCAACGAAAAAACCGGCAGCATGGGTTTCGGTATCTTTTACATGATGGTAAATGTCGGTGGATTCCTGGGGCCCATTGTGGCCGGCATCATCCGGGGCTGGGACTGGCAGTACGTGTTTTACGCGTCGGCGATATGGATCGCGTTCATGGGCATTCTCACATTGCTGGTGTACAAGGAACCGCCGCGGGATGCCGAAACTGAATCCGGCCGGTCGTTAAGCGAAGTGTTCCGTGGCATGATCGGTGTTGTGGGCAACGGCCGTTTCTTCCTGCTGATCTCCGGTTTGCTGCTACTGCTGGTAATGGGATCGAAGTGGCTCGACAAGAGCGAATACCTGCCCGCCGCGGCCATCTGGCTGGGAGCCAACCTGCTGGTCGACGTGTTGCTACGCCGGCGGGCCGGCGGGAACGACGATTTCTGGTTGCTGCAACCGATGAAGGTGGGCGAAGGACGTTACCTGGTGTTCCTCGTACTGATGTCGTTTTTCTGGACCAGCTTCAACCAGATCTTCATGACGTTACCCGAATATATTCGTGATTATGCCGACACGAGCGATCTGATCGCCAGTGCCGGGCCCATAGCCGGCGCCATCACAGGTTTCGCCGAACGGCTGGGAATGGATACCAGCGAGTGGGGCCGCGCCGTACTCGAACACGGGCAGGTCAAGCCGGAACACCTGATCAACCTCAACGCACTCGGCATCATCGTCGGCCAGGTCGCGATTGCCTACTCGGTACGCAAACTTCAGCCGCTCACAACGATCATCCTGGGCAGCTTTATCACCGTGATCAGTTTTCTTTTTTACCTGATCGGCCAGGGCGGCTGGATCATCGTTATCGCGATCCTTGTGTTTTCGGTGGGTGAGATGCTCGCCAGCCCCAGATCAAAAGAATATGCCGGCCGTATCGCACCGCCGGACAAGGTGGGTATGTACATGGGATACTTCT
>CAYUDF010000368.1:0-4283 GCA_964443465.1 uncultured bacterium | reverse complement strand
GACAACACGCTCCGGGAGGTGGCGGAAGAGAGCCGCCGCCACAAGTTGCCGCACAAGGCGGTCCCGGACAACCTTTTTGAGTGGAACGGACAGCTGGTGATCACGTCCCACAACAGCGAAAAGCTGTACATCGACCGGTTCGATCCGGCAAAAAGACGGTTTACCACCGTTCTCGAGATGGAATACCCGTACGGGAACACCCGTTTCGACACGCGAAACGTGTCGTTTTACGTGAGGGGCCAGTACGGAGACGCCGTATTCGAAATCACCCGGGCCGAAACGGACACCGAGGGGCGTTTATGGGTCACCGATTTCCTGTCGGGAAAGCTGTTTATCCTGGAGTAGGCGATTGTGCCGCAGTCGGTTACGCTACGCTTGCGCCGTTTTTATCGTATGGTATATTCAAAATGCTCCGTGGCCCGATCCACCGCTCGTGTATAATCGGCCTTTGGCGAACCCATCTATCCGAGGTAAACGTATGTCTTTGACAAAATGGCTTTGTGTCCTGCTTGCTGTAACCGTCGCCGGTTGCGGTTCGAGGAACAAGGAGATCAACCGCATCATGGAATCGCCGATCTCCTACAACTCGCACCTGTCGCCGTCCATCGATCTGTCCAAATACCGGACGTGGGACTGGTTGTCCCCCCTGGCGGACACGGCGTCAGTCACCCTGGCGCAGGTCGAACCGGAACTCCGGAATGCCGCCAACTCGGCGATCGAACAGCGCATGCGGGACCGGGGATACAGCCGGACAATCCTATCGCCGGACCTCGTGATCAATTATCACGTCGCCGGCAAAGACATCGACGAGGATTACATCAAAAAGATGTACGATGGTAATTACTATCCTAAATACAGAATGAATTTTTCCGGGCCGCGCAGCGCAAAAAAGAAATGGCAGGAAGGTTCGATTCTGGTTTTTATTTTTGATCCCGTTTCGGGAGAAATGGTGTGGCGGGCATCGGCAACCGCTGAAGTAACGGGGGAAGCTCCGATAGACCGCCGTATCGAGCGCCTCAACAAGGCTCTTAAAATGGTTTTTACCAGTCTGCCCGGCAAACCGCCGAGTCAAATGAATTAATTTTACGTTCCATTACGTCCGGTTTGCTCAAATCCAAAGGAAAGGATCCGAAAGCAAATGACAACCGATACAAAAACCTCGCAACATTACATGGATCTCGATGACACGTACGGCGCTCACAACTATCACCCGATTCCCGTCGTGATCAGCAAGGCCGAAGGTGTGTGGATGTGGGACCCCGAAGGCCGCAAATATATGGACTGCCTTTCTTCCTACAGCGCGGTTAACCAGGGGCACCGACACCCCAAAATCATCGGCGCGCTGGTCGACCAGGCAAACCGCCTCACGCTGACAAGCCGGGCATTCCACAACGACAGGCTGGGGCCCTACCTGAAACGATTGACCGAGTTCGCGCAGATGGAAATGGCGCTTCCCATGAATACCGGCGCGGAAGCCGTCGAAACCGCGATCAAGATCGCGCGCAAATGGGGTTACGTGAAAAAAGGTGTCGCCGATAACCAGGCGGAAATCATCGCGTGTGAGGAAAACTTCCACGGCCGGACCACCACCATCGTAGGTTTTTCAACCGATCCCGTCGCCCGTAACGGTTTTGGACCGGCAACACCCGGTTTCAAGGTGATCCCCTACGACGATGTCGACGCGCTCGAAAAAGCAATTACGCCCAACACGGTTGGATTCCTCGTCGAGCCCATCCAGGGCGAGGCCGGTGTCAAAGTACCGAGCAAAGGGTATCTCAAGAAAATCAAGGAAGTGTGCGAGAAAAACAACGTCCTGCTCATGCTGGACGAAGTCCAGACCGGATTCTGCCGCACGGGCAAGATGTTCTGCTGGATGCATGAGAACGTGAAGCCGGACATCATGATGGTGGGCAAGGCTCTCGGCGGCGGCGTGTATCCCGTCTCGGCGGCGCTTGCGTCCAAAGAAGTCATGTTGGTGATCCAGCCCGGCGAACACGGCAGCACGTTCGGCGGCAACCCCGTCGCGTGTGCGGTGGCCGAAGCGGCACTGGAGGTGCTCGTTGATGAAAACCTCGGTGAAAAATCAGAGGTGCTGGGCGAGCGGTTTCGCAAGGGACTGGCGGAGATCAAAACGGACAAGATCTCGGCGATCCGCGGCATGGGACTGCTGAACGCCATCGATATCAAACCGGAAGCGGGCAAAGCGCGACAGTATACGGAAAAAATGAAGGACCTCGGCGTACTCGCCAAGGAAACCCACGAGTCCACGATCCGTTTTGCGCCGCCACTGGTAATCACCGAAGATCAGATCGACTGGCTGCTCGAAAAAATCGCCGAGGCGCTGGCCTAGTCGCCGGCCCGGGCGAAACTGAGAGGGAGCGATTTTGAAAAGATGTTTTGCCTTGATCGTAGCGGTCTGTTGTATGGCCGCCTGCGGCTCGAATGATTCGGACGATTCGGGGGCGGGTTCCGCCCCCGATTTTTCCGAACTCGCCGAAGCAACTTACACAGGCATCTACGAAGAACCGGTCACGTTAACCAACGGCAAATGGGAAGGCAAACCGTTTACCGAAAACAGAGCTTCGCGGCCGCGGGTCACCATCGTTAATAATTTCCACAAAACAGGTGACCTCACCGGAGACGGCCACGAAGTGGCCGTGTTGATGCTGACGGAGAGCTCCGGTGGCTCGGGCACGTTTCAGTATCTCGCCGTTGTGGGCAGAACCGGCGGCAAACTAGCCAACCTGGGCACCGCACCCGTCGGCGACCGCGTCCAGACGATACGCGCGTGGATCGAAAACAGCACGATCCTGATGGACGTTGTGCAGGCCGGCCCCGACGACGCCATGTGCTGCCCGACGCAGGTTACACATCGGACCTGGCAACTTCGGTCCGGAAAGCTCGAAGAAATATCAGCCAAAGCAACCGGAACACTCTCCCTCAAAATCATGGAAGGGACCGAATGGGTTCTGTCCGGATTTAACTGGAACGCGCCGGCACCGACGGAACCGGAAGTCACCCTGACGTTCAAGGATGGCCAGGCGGCGGGCGAGGGGGGTTGCAACCGATATTTCGGCGGTGTTGAAGAAACATCCCCGGGGGAGATTTCGTTTGGTCCGCTCGGCGCCACCCGGATGATGTGCCCCGACAAAGCCATGGCGCTGGAAAGCCGGTATCACAAAGCGCTGGAGGGCGTCACGGGATATTCATTTGTCGCGGAACAACTGGCGCTTTCCTACCTCGAAGACGGCGCGTACAAATCGTTGATTTTCCGCCGCCGCTAGTATCCTTTCCAGGAATATTTCCGTGTATTGTGATTATTACCCGGATCGGGTCTTGACCGACAGAAAATGTTCTGTTATTCTAAAAACATACCGACCGGTAGGTATGTTTCACTCAAGGGAGAATCCCGATGCTCACCAAGTCAGAAAATACGATCCACAATATCATGGCATCTGCCGCATCTCTTTTTACAGCAAAGAATTACGCAGATGTCACCATGGGACAGATCGCCCTGGCCTCCCAGGTTACCAAGGGGGCCGTCTACCACCATTTTTCCAGCAAAGAGGAGCTATACCTCGAACTGATCCACACCGATCTGGCCCGAAAAAAGGAGCTGTTTGACCGTGCCATCGCGTCCGGTTCCACCTGCCGCGACCGGCTGGGACTGCTGACACGGGCGTTCTTCGAGATGTCCAAAACGGAACGCGAACTGATCAAACTGGTCCGGCGGGACAACCACACGTTTGACGATCCCGCACGGGCGGAACTGGTTAAAGCCTACCAGTCCTCCCTGCCCGAACTGATCGAGGAAGTCATCCGCCAGGGCATAGACAACGGTGAACTGGCGCCCGCCGATCCGCGGCTGTTGTCGTGGCATTTTGTCGCGCTGGTGGAAGTGACCCTCAGCGATTACGCAAGCCGGCTTTACGACAACACCGATTCCAAACTGGAATTTGTTCTGGACCAGTTCTTCACCGGCGCGGCCGGGACACGACAGGGAGAAAGCAAATGAGCACACGAATCTTCGACGAATGGAAAGACCAGCCGCTGGACGAAATCCTGGGACTCTGCCGGGATCTGGTGGAAAACCCGGAGTTCCCCACCGTTAAAAAGTGGCGGGCAAACGGCGGCAAGGTACTGGGCCATTTCCAGGTGTATTTCCCCGAAGAGATCGCCCACGCCGCCGGGATGCTGCCATTCAAAGTGCGCGGCGCGCCCCTCGATCCAAACAACGCCGATTCGCACTTCGGCTCCTACCTGTGCTCCATACTGAAAACATC
>CAYUDF010000367.1:0-4295 GCA_964443465.1 uncultured bacterium | reverse complement strand
ACTTCAAGGAACTTGAAGACGCCACTCATTCTTCGGAAGGGTTCAATCCGCTCTGTGGAGACAGAATCACCGTCTACCTCCTGGTCGAAGACAACACGATTCGGGAGATCGCTTTCAAGGGAAGCGGTTGCGCGATATGTACGGCCAGCGCCTCGGTGATGACCGAAACTCTCACGGGCAAATCGGTCGAAGAGGCCGAAGCCACGTTTGGCAGATTCCATGACCTGGTCACGGGAGATCCGAGCGAAACAGCCAATATTGAAGGACTCGGCAAGATGGCCGTGTTTAACGGCGTGCGCGAATACCCGGTACGTATCAAATGCGCGACACTTGCCTGGCATACACTCAAGGCGGCGCTGGCCGGAAAAGACGAATCGGTTTCAACCGAGTAGCGCTGGAGGAAATCATGACAGATACAGAAAACGCCGGATCGCCGGAGATCAGACAGAAAATAGTCGACGTACTAAAAACGGTTTTCGACCCGGAAATACCGGTGGACATCTACGAACTCGGCCTCGTTTACAGGGTCGAAGTCGGAACCGACGGCAAAGTGGAAATTGATATGACGCTGACTTCTCCGGCCTGTCCGGTGGCGGAATCGCTTCCCATTCAGGTTGAGGATCAGGTCAAACAAATCGAGGGAGTATCGTCCGTAAAGGTCGATATCACGTGGGATCCCCCGTGGGGCCCCGAAATGATGAGCGAGGCCGCGCGCCTTACACTCGGCATGTAGTACAAATTTGAAAACAAAGCAGCCCAAGTCCCATCAGAGCCTGAAAAGGAGTGACAGCATGTATCCACCCGAAATTACCGACCCCTGCCGCATGGACCTCACAGAAGCCGGTGTGAGCGAACTCCGTACAGCCGCCGACGCCGAATCCGCCATCACCGAACCGGGAACGGCGCTCGTGGTTATCAACTCCGTTTGCGGTTGCGCCGCGGGTAACGCACGCCCGGCGGTGAAGCTGGCGATCCAACACGAAAAAAAGCCGGACCGGATCACCACCGTTTTTGCCGGCGTCGACCCGGAAGCGACCGACCAGACGCGGTCCCACCTCCCGGGATATCCGCCGTCGTCACCATCGATCGCCCTGTTCAAGGACGGAAAACCCGTACTTATGCTGGAACGGCACCAGATCGAGAACCGTACCCCCCAGGAAATCGCCTGGGACATCGTACACGCGTTCGACGACCACTGCTAAACAACACCGGAGGTACGGGAATGGACTTTCCATCGATTAAACAATTACCCGACGACGCACGTGTCTGGGTCCACGGATTCGACCGGAAAATGGATTCCGCTACTCGCGCCAACGTGATTGCGGACCTGAAATCTTTTATCGACAACTGGGTTTCACACGAAGAAAACGTCCACGGCGCCTTCGAAATCGTAGAGGACCAGTTTGTGGTACTCGCCGGCTGGTGCGGAGCGGGTCTTGGCGGTTGCGCGATAGACACCAGCTTCGGCCTGATTCGGTCGTTCAAGGAAAAATACGGCCTGGACGCGCTCAATCGCGACCTGGTGTTTTACCGGGCAAACAACGGCACTGTTGAAGTCGCAACGCGTAAAGAATTCGGCGACGCCATTTCGAGCGGACAGCTCGGCGGGCATACGATTGTGTTCGATCTGACACTCAGCCGTGTAGCGGACCTGCGCGCGGGCCGGTTCGAGACAACATTCGACAGCTGCTGGCACGCCCGCGTTTTTGCTGCGTAGCGAAAGTTTTCGTCACATGGAGAAATTCATTCGATCTTTCGTTTGAATTTCTTCATGTGGCTCTCACCGATTACTTTTTCCGCATCAAGCCTATTGTGCGTCGCGCATAGCAATCTCAAGTTTGCAATTGAATGACTGCCGCCGCGGGAAAATGGCGTCACATCGTGGTGAATCTCTAGATCCCAGGTTGAATTGCATCGTTTTCCGTTTGATCCGACGTAGGTGCACTGTCCCCCATCGCGGTTATAGACGGTATCTCTTGTGGCTGGACAGATGTGCCGTGATGTTTCTCCAGTAACGCTTGTTTGTGGATGAGTTTTATTCTTACGTTTATCCCGGCGTTCGGCACGTTGTACAGGATCGTGTTTCTCCAACCAGGTCTGCGCCAGTTCAAGCATCAGAGTATTGTAATCAATTCCACATGGATGCTTGCCGGACAGTAATTCTTTGCAACGGTCGAGCATCAGCATGACATGGTTGTCCACCAGGCAGTTTACCTGATGCATAACAAAGGTTTTCATTTTTAATTCAGGTGTCGATTCCTCGTCACCCATTGGCGGACCGTTTTCATTTTGGCGCGTGTCCGTGGTAAGTTTTTTGCCGCCGCGCCGAAGGGAAAAATCACCCAATTCCGGACCGCTCTGTCCATCCACGGCGGGCGCCAGCCCGCATGAGCCGTTTAAAGCTCTAGCGGGCTGGCGCTCACCTGGCACCTCTATCGGCTTCCTCACAACCACCGGTCGCGTGATATCTCGGTGCTTCAGCATGGGATTGAACCGGGACACGATCGTCCGTACCTGGCGGTAGCTTTTCCCGCGGATCTCTCTGAGCAGTCCGGGTGTCAGAAATCTCCACGACAACGCTAGTGTCGCCAGATTCACGTGGCCGCTTTTGAGGTAATCATAAGCTTCTGGACACCTTCGAATTGCCCGGGCCGAACAGATCCGCCTTTGGGCCGACGATTCGGAATATCCGAGACAGTCGGTGCAATAAACAAACATCGAGCTGTAACCGAGAGCACGATATATCTTTCGATTCTCGACCTCGATTAAGTGGGGCAGTATTTCTAATGTAAGAGTGTGTTCTTGTTTTACTAACTTCGCTAGCCGATTTAGCAGTTCTTTATCAGAGCATCTCCTAAAAGATCTCATGGCAATCCTCCCGCCGTTTACTACCTTCGTCCTCACTTGCCAGCCAGAATTATATTATAGCACACACTTTTTCATCGCCGTCAGACGGCGTGTAGCACCCAACACCTAGCGGGAGAGAAGGAATGAGAGAAGAAATATATTGTCAAGAAGAATATTAATTAAATGATAAACATGAAGTATAATTTCGCAACCATCGAATCAACGCGAATAAAAACTACGGTTTTCGCAATTCGATACCGTAGGGCTTCCATTAGTCAGTCTCGCGAATCGCTCCAAACAGCCTGTACGCCACGACACGGATTTCATCTACCTCTTCGGGTGCTGCGTCCCCGTCCTTGTCGGGCGGAATCATACCGGCAAAAACACCGCGAGCAACAGCCTTGCCGCCTTTGATCAATACGACAATATCCCCACGTATGAATCTCTCATCGTTGGCGGGGTCGAAACTGCCCTGGATATCGTATCTGCCAAAGCTCGATCCGTCGCGGCGAAACAGTTCGACTGTTTTGATAATATCTTTAACCGGCGTCAGACGGAGCTCGGCCGAAGGCTCCACCATAAAAAATTCATTATCGAGCCATTCAATACTTGAAATACGAGGGGCTTCATCCGCTTTAACTTTGCTATCCGACTCTTCGATAAGTTCTTTGATTCGTTTCTCATCGTATTCCCATTGCATAAGATCGAATGATTGAGTTTTTCCGTCCGCCGGGTGGCCGATGTGGACTCGATAACTGCCTTCCGGATCCGAATAAATGATGGTACCGTCCGCGTTAATATCCCAGCCTTGCCTCACGAAACCCGCGTAACCGTACCTAGCGAGTGGTATCGCAACAGCATTTGCGTCTATCTCCCCGGTATCCGTAGTGAACAAATTCTCCAGTTTATCGCCTTCAAAGGTGGTACGTCTTACTGACGCAACTGTGCCGCGCTCCTCCAAAGAAGCACTCGGACTGTTGCCCCGGTATTGCGTGGTGACCGTAGATAAAATGAGCTGTTGATCTTTGTCCGCTTCGGCTCGAACGATGATCGTATTGACGTTTCCAGCCCGGAAAAGCGATATATCCCCCATATCGCATGCATCTCCAGCCAACGTCAAACATACAATACGGCTGGACATATTCTGAACCACCACACAACGTCCGTCCGGAAACCAGGCGAGACGACTCGGGCGACTCAACTCACCTGGGCCCTGGCCCCGCCTGCCCAATGGCGACATGAGATCGCCGGACAAAGCGATACGGCGGATGTTATAATTCTGTTGATCGAGCAGATATACAATTCCGTCAGAACCAATCGCTACGTCAATGATGCTGCCAAGTGGATCGGACATCACTTCGTCATTTATATCGAATAGCAACTCGGGCTGGTGGACCGCCGGCGATACTGTTTTTGACTGCGTAATCGCATTGTTCGCCGTGATGGTC
>CAYUDF010000366.1:0-4307 GCA_964443465.1 uncultured bacterium | reverse complement strand
GGCGTGAAAGAAGATATAGAGGGCGTCCCGGTCGATACGCTCGTTGAGATCGGCAAACAGGCCGAATGCTTCCCTTTTATACTCGACCAGGGGGTTTTTCTGGGCGTAAGCCCGGTAGTGGATTCCCTCCTTCAGGGAGTCCAGCTCATGTAGGTGGTCCATCCATTTTTCGTCGATATTCTGGAGCATGATGAATTTTTCGAACTCGCGGACATGTTCTTCCCCATCCAGTTCCCTGGCCAGGAACTGTTCGCGCGCCCCGAGGGCTTCGAGCGCCTTCGACTTGGCGAAATCCCTGTAGTCGGAGATTGTGAGGTCCTGAATATCTTCGACGGGTAATCCCGCAAATGAAAACAGGAATATCGCTTCGAGTTGGGCGGCCAGTTCGTCCAGCGGCCAGTTCTCCGGGAGCTCCGAGGTATCGATCGCTTCGTCCACGGTCCCTTCGACAAAATCCTCCACCATCAACTTAATGATGTCCTTGAGGTCGTCTGCTTCCATCACTTCGTCGCGACGACCGTAGATAACCTCGCGCTGCTTGTTCATAACGTCATCGTAGTCGATCAGACGTTTTCGGATCTGGAAGTTGTACCCTTCGACTTTCCTCTGAGACCTTTCAATACTTTTGGTAACGAGGGAATGTGTAATCACCTCGCCCTCCTCAACGCCCAGTCGGTCCATGACACCGGCGATCCTATCCGGCCGGAACAACCGCATCAGATCGTCCTCGAGCGAAAGATAGAACTTGGAACAGCCGGGATCTCCCTGCCGTCCGGAACGGCCCCTCAGCTGTCTGTCGATCCGCCGGGATTCATGTCTTTCGGTACCGATGATATGAAGGCCGCACGGGACATCTTTTTCGCACTCGCGCGGGTCAACTGCGGAACCATCGTCGGTCGTCCACTTCGATTCACCCGATCCGATACCACAAGTGGCGCATTTAACGACTGGTTTTCCCAGTTTGATGTCCGTACCGCGCCCCGCCATGTTGGTGGCGATTGTCACGACGCCCGCCTGCCCGGCGTTTGATACGATCTCCGCTTCCTGCTGGTGGTGCTTGGCGTTGAGCACGTTGTGCTTGATTCCGCGGCGCTTGAGATAACGGCTGAGGGTTTCGGACACTTCCACCGTCACCGTACCGACCAGAACCGGCAGGCCCTGCTCGTTCAGACGAACGATTTCCTCGACGATCGCGTTGTATTTTTCACGTTTTGTACGAAATATCTGGTCTTCGATATCCACGCGGCGGACGGCTTCATTGGTCGGGACCACCGCGCAGTCCAGCTTGTAGATTTTGTGAAATTCTTCAGCCTCTGTTTCCGCTGTACCCGTCATACCCGCCAGTTTTTTATACATGCGGAAGTAATTCTGCAGGGTAACCGTCGCAAGGGTCTGGGTTTCGGCCTCTATTTTGACGCCCTCTTTGGCTTCCAGGGCCTGGTGCAGACCCTCGGAAAACCGCCGGCCCGGCATCAAACGACCGGTAAACTCGTCAACGATGATCACGCGGCCGTCCTGAACTACGTATTCGACGTCTTTTTCGAATAACGCGTAAGCCTTGAGCAGCTGGTTGAAGTTGTGTATCGCGTCGGAACGTTCGGCGTACTTTCTGTGAGATTTGTCCTTTGCCTTCAGTTTCTCCGCCGGCGAAAGGGACTCATCCCTGTCGATCTCTCCGATTATTTCGCTCAGATCCGGCAGCACAAACTGTTCTCTGTCCTCCGGTGAAAGGGCGTCTCGTCCTTTTTCCGTCAGATTGATGGTGTTGGCTTTTTCGTCAACGGCATAAAACAGTTCTTCGTCCAGCTCGTGCAGTATCTTGGCCCGCATGAGGTCGGCTTCGTATCGCAGAACCATTTTCTCGGACCCCTGCTCCGCCATGATTTTCATGAACCGGTTGTTTTTCGGAGCTCCGCGGCGAACCATCAACAGCGCCCTGGCTGCGTCTTCCTGTTTGTCGTCGTCGTCTTCATTGAGCCATTTTTCTGCATTCGCGACCATCTTGTTGACAAGTTGCTGCTGCCCCCGGACGACACCGTCCACTTTGGGTTTAAGCTGACGGAACAAGTCCGAGGACTGCCCGTGACTGACCGGTCCGGAGATAATGAGGGGGGTTCTCGCCTCGTCGATGAGGACGCTGTCCACTTCGTCCACAATCGTATAGAAAAACCCGCGCTGCACCTTGTCGGACAACCGGGTTTTCATATTGTCGCGCAGATAGTCGAAGCCGAATTCATTGTTGGTGCCGTAGGTAATGTCGGCCTTGTAAGCGGCGATTCGATCTTCGTTACTGATGTCCGTCTGTACCACACCAACGGTCATTCCCAGCAGCCCGTAAAGCTTTCCCATCCATTCCGAGTCGCGTCTTGACAGGTAATCGTTGACTGTCACCAGGTGCACGCCCTTGCCCTCGAGCGCGTTGAGGTACAACGGCATCGTCGCAACCAGTGTTTTTCCCTCACCGGTTGCCATTTCCGCGATGTTTCCCTCGTGGAGCACGATGCCCCCGGCGAGCTGCACGTCGTATGGAACCATCTCCCAGGTAACGGGAATCCCCACTATGTCCCAGGTTTTTCCAGCGAGCCACTTGCACCCCGCCTTCACAAGCGCAAAAGCCTCAGGCAGCAGGTCGTCGGTTGTTTCGCCGTTCTTAAGCCGCTCCCTGAATTCCCGGGTTTTTTCCTGAAACTGTTCCTCCTGGAAGTTCTCAAATTCGCCGGCAAACTGATTGACCTTCTCTATGACCGGATACAGTTTCTTGTAGTCGCGCTGACTTTTTGGTTTAAATATTTTTTTAAGAAAATTCATGGATTACCCGATTTTTGTGGTTGGAAGTCGATTGCAAACTAGCAAATACGGGGCAATACCGCAACAGCAGAACAACGGTGAACGCACTCAATTGCTGGGCGCAACGGCACTCCGGGTCTTTTCGAGGTAAATATGTCTAACCCAAGGCGGGACTAGGTAGCACGCTGGACGTTTACCGCTTCGGGGCCGTGGTATCCGTTTTTCACGTCAAACGTCACCGCCTGGCCTTCCTGCAGGTCGCCCAATTCAATAATCTGAGAATAATGAACATAAACTTCACCGCCGGGGATGGATACGGCCCTGGTATCAAGGTCGTTACAACATATAAATCCGTATCCCCGGTATTCGCTGTAAAATTTGATTACACCCCTCAGCATTCTATCGTACCTCCGTTTTTCTATAGTGATTCCCCCCCGCTCAATCCCAGACAGTAAAACTTGCCTTCGTTGTTGCCGAAGAAGACATGCTTCTTCCCAAAAGCGGGAGATGAATAAACAGATCCGCCGCTGTCAAACCGGTCGATTTCCTCGCCGGTCGCTTTGTCCACACAATACAGGTGCCCGTCGTAGGACGGAAACACCACTGCCTGGCCAGTCACCACTGGTTTCCCCAGCACGGGGCCACCCGTATCAAACCGCCAGACCTGCCCGCCCGAGTCGAGTTCAAGGCAGTAGAGAGTTCCGTTGTTGGCGCCGCAGTACACCTGCTCGCCGTATATCGATATGAATGATTTCACAGGCTGATTTGTGTCAAATTCCCACAATAGTTCGCCGGACGCGGTGTCCAGCGCGTGAACGCCACCTTGTGAGGCGCCGATCACCACGGTCGTACCTTTAACGGCCGGAGATGAACTCACTGGCTTCCCAAGATTGTACGTCCATCGCACCGATCCCGTTCCCGCCGAAACGGCAAATAGTTTTCCGCTGTAGGAAGGCACGTAAAACACACCGTCGTCGAAGGCCGCCGTCGCCCTTACCTTGCCGCCCGTGGCCACCTGCCACAGAATACGGCCCGTTTCCACCGACAGGGCGTAGGCATTTCCATCAAAACAACCAACGAGCGCTTCTCCATCACCCAGTATCGGGGAGCTGACGATTCTTCCGGGCAGTTTTCGCCGCCAGACCTGTTCCCCGCTTTCAATATCAACGGCAAAAACGTTTCCCGCGTAATCGGCGGAGAGCACCCGCTTGCCGGATAGCGCCGGCGAGGCTCCGATACCGTCGGCCGCGCGGTACTGCCACAATTCTTCACCGGTTTCGACACCGAGCGCGTACAGAATTCCGTTGCGGCCGCCAAATACCACTTTCCCCTCTTCCACCAGCGGTGACGACGTAACGCCCCCGCTGTAGCTTTTCGACCAGTTGAGGGCCAACCGAATCCACGGTTGTGGCGATTCTGTTTCGTCCGCGGCCGTGGTTGACGGGTGATTCTCCTCTGCCACAGCCAGTTGCTCTGGAGCTCCACCGCCCGCTCCCCCCGGAGTGATCCGGGGTTCGGTT
>CAYUDF010000365.1:0-4308 GCA_964443465.1 uncultured bacterium | reverse complement strand
AAGCCGCGGTCAAGGATCTGTCCTTTTCCGTCGAGCCCGGCGAGATCCTGGGCCTTATCGGTCCCAACGGCGCCGGGAAAAGTACCACGATCAAAATCATCCTGGATTTTATGAAACCGGATTCGGGTGACGTAACCATCTTCGGTCATCAGATGACGGAATCGGACAAGGACTTCATCGGCTACCTGCCCGAAGAGAGGGGATTATACAAAAAGCTCACCGCAATTGACCTGATCCGCTACCTGGCCTCCCTGAAAGGTATGGACCCCGCGCAAGCCGAGAAAAAGGCATCAGAGTTACTCGAACAGACGGGCATGCTGGAAAGTAAAAAAACGAAGATCAAGGAAATGAGCAAGGGGATGGGGCAGATCATCCAGTTCATTGTCACGATCATCCACGACCCAAAGTTGATCATCCTGGATGAACCGTTTTCGGGCCTGGATCCGGTGAACACGGAACTGATTAAGAACATCATTGGCAATCTGCGGGACGAAAGCAAAGCGATCATTCTGAGCACGCACCAGATGAAGAAGGTCGAGGAGCTGTGTGACCGGGTGCTGATGATCAACCACGGGGAATCGGTTCTCTACGGCGACCTGACGGAAACCCGGTCGAAATACCGGAAAAACTCGGTCCAGGTGGCCGTCGACGGAGAAATCGGCGATCTACCCGGCGTGGTCGACAAGAAGCCAAACAAAGATTCTGTCGAACTGGTTCTGGCGCCGGACATGACTCCACAGATGGTTCTGGATCTGCTCCGCGAGCGCGGAGTTGCCGTCAACCGGTTTGAAATCACAACTCCCACGCTCAACGAGATATTCCTGGATATTGCGGGGGCGCCTCATGAATAAAACGGGATTGATATTCAGACACGAATTCACACACGCGATCCGGCGGATCGGCTTCATCATCATGATGTTTGTCGTGCCGGCGGCGGCATTGCTGGGAATCGGGATTGTTAAACTGGTGACGACGGTGTCACAACCTGCGGAACAGTCGATCAAGACCGTCGGCTATGTGGATGAAGTTGGAATATTCGAAAGTCAGACCTCTCCGGGTTTCGCGAGGATGGTCCCTTTTGCCTCGAAGGACGAAGCCACCGCCGCCCTTGCCAGAAAAGAGGTGTCGGAATTCATCGTCATCCCGTCGGACTACATGAACTCGGGTGTCATCCATCGGTACACCCTCGAGAAAGAACTCGGAACTCCCGCGATCACATCAGCGGTAATCAAAATATTCCTGACGGGAAACCTGCTCAAAGACAAGGTGCCGCCGGATATCGTTGCGTTGATCAATTCTCCGCTGAAACTGGAAGTCACCCGCATCACCGAACAGGGAGACCTGGCGCAGGAACAGGGCAATATCGGCAACCTTGTTGTCCCCGGCATTTTCTCGCTTCTCCTGGCTCTGGCGCTCATGTCCGGCGCGACAAATCTGATCAGCGGGCTGGGGGAGGAAAAGGAAAGCCGCTTGATCGAAGTGCTGTTTTCTTCGGTGTCGGTGCGACAATTGCTCATCGGCAAGGTGCTGGCGCTGGGCGCGGCCGGACTGTTGCAGGTCCTGGTATGGCTGATCTCGGCGCCGCTGATACTGCGTCTGGCCTCGTCCACGTTCGGCGGATTCATGAACGACCTCCAGCTCCCGGTCAACTTTCTGGTCTTGGGCATTGTCTATTTTATCCTGGGTTATCTGCTGTTTGCCGTCCTCTCTATCAGTATCGGCGCGATCAGCGCTACTGCCCGCGAAGGCGGCCAGCTGTCCATGTTCTACACGATGACGAGCTTTATACCGCTGTGGTTTCTCTCACTGCTGATGTTCTTCCCGAACAGCCCCGTCTGGGTGGCGCTGACGATTTTCCCGGTCACCGCCCCCATTCAGACGATGGTGCGGCTGGGAGTGTCGGACGTCCCGATGTGGCAGATATTGACCAGCATAGCGGTGCTGGCGCTGTCAATCGTTGTGGGACTGATTCTGGCGATCAAGCTTTTCAGAATGCATATGTTGATGTACGGTAAAAGACCGGGATTCGCGGAAATTGTCCGCAATCTGAAAAACGTCTGAGCATAGTAACCAATTGATCAAGCCGATCCCGCTTAGAGGGTTAGCATATTCCACCGGCAACACACGCGATCGGCGCTTCCACGGAGAGTGCGCATGAGATACGCAATAATTCCTGCCGTAATTCTGGCCTTGCTGACCATCACAAGCTCCAGCGGAATTTCTCAAGAGCCGGATTTCGAAAAGATTCTGCGGTTTGAAGCCACCGGAGTGGGTGCCGTGTTGCCCGGATGGGGTGGCGGACCACCGGAGACGATCCACCTGGATACTGTCGTTGTCCACGGCGGCAAACGCGCCGCCCGATTGGAACGCGACGCCAACAGCTCCAGCACATTCAGCACGATCACAAAACGAATCCTGATGGATTTTGATGGTGAGTGGATCGAACTGCGCGGGTATATGCGCCTCGACGGCGTCACCAATTATGTCGGTTTGTGGATGCGCCAGGACGGTCCCGCCGGCATGCTCAAATTTGACAACATGCAAAACCAGGATGTCAAAGGCACCATCGAATGGATGGAATACTCGATCCGGCTCCCGATAGACAAAAAAGCCAAGGACCTCTTCTTTGGCGTGCTGGTAGCCGGCGAAGGTACGATGTGGGTGGATGACATGCAGCTGCTTGTCGACGGTAAGCCGGTCAGCGAAGCGCCCGCGCGTGTCAGAGAGAAAACGATCCTGGATACGGATACGGAGTTTGTCGATGATTCGGGGATCACCGTCTCGTCGCTCACCGAGACACAGGTCGAAAACGTCGCCGTGCTGGGTATGGTGTGGGGATTTCTGAAATATCACCACCCGCGCGTCGCCGGGGGAGAACTGCATTGGGACTTCGAGTTGTTTCGTGTGCTGCCGGCGGTTCTGGATGCGACCGACCGCGAGACCCTCAACCGTACACTTTCGCAGTGGGTAGCCGCGCTGGGTGTCCCCGATAGTTGCGACCCCTGCGCTACGGCGCCTGAGAACACGCATCTTCTGCCGCCGCTCGAGTGGATAGAGGACCTTGCGCTGCTCGGCTCCGAGCTCTCCGGAAAATTGCAGAACATACACAAGTACAGGTTCTCAGGTGAGAAACAGTTTTATGTGTCGCAGTACCCCAACGTCCGCAATCCGGTGTTCGATGAAGAACTCTCCTACACGAGGATGCAACCGCCCGACGCGGGTTACCGCATCCTGGCGGTGTTGAGGCTTTGGAACATCATCGAGTACTGGTTCCCCTACCGCGATCAGCTGGATGACGATTGGCCAGCGGTGCTTCGCGAGTTTCTGCCGCGCCTGGTGGCGGCGGATCACTGGGACACCTATCGACTCGAACTTCTGGCGTTTATTGCCCGGATTCGTGACACACACGCTAATTTGTGGATGGCAGTGGATGTCAGACCACCTCGCGGCAGCTGTCACTGGCCGGTTGATATCCGTTTTATCGACGGCCGGGCCACTGTGACTGCTTTTACCCACGAGGAGCACGGGCCGGCTTCGGGTCTTGAGATCGGCGATGTCATCGAGGCGATCGATGGCCAGTCGGTTGAATCGTTGATCGAGGTGTGGTCACCCTACTACTGCGCTTCAAACAAGACGAGACGGTTATCGGACATTGCCCGCTCGATGTCGCGCGGCGAATGCAGCGAGAGCAAGCTCACTGTCGACAGGCTCGGTGAGTCTGTGACGATAACGGTGACTCGTATAAAGGGCACGAATCGCAATCCGATTCCTCACGACCGTCCGGGAGAGACGTTCCAGCTTCTATCCCCGGAAGTCGCCTATATCAAGCTGTCGAGTATTAACAACAAGGACATCGCGGGTTACCTGAAACAGGCCGCCGGCACGAATGGCCTGGTGATCGACATTCGCAACTACCCGTCCGCGTTTGTTGTGTTCAGTCTCGGTTCGCGCCTGGTCCGGGAATCAACTCCGTTTGCCCGTTTTACAAAGGGTGACCTCGACAATCCGGGTGCGTTCATGTGGATGGAACCGGTGAGACTTCAGCCACAAACGCCCGGCTACGAGGGGAAAATAGCGATTCTGGTCGATGAAGTTTCGATCAGTTCGGCCGAATACACAACGATGGCACTGCGGGCCGCTCCCGGAGCGGTGGTCGTTGGCAGCACAACGGCGGGCGCCGATGGTAATGTCTCAAAGATTCCGCTGCCGGGTGGCCTCAATACAATGATCAGCGGTATTGGTGTATTCTATCCTGACAAGACACCCACCCAGCGCGTGGGTATCGTCCCGGACATCGTGGCCACACCA
>CAYUDF010000364.1:0-4311 GCA_964443465.1 uncultured bacterium | reverse complement strand
GTCGTGAATCACGGCGTCCACTTTGTTAGCAGAGCTGTACTTGAGATCACGGACTTTTAACGGATATTGTGTCTGGCCGCCCCGGTTCAGCTATACACTTACTCCAAAACCCGGAGTTTTGCCGGGTGTAAAAGGAGATTCGAGATTCACGACAAACAAATTTGGTATTCGTGCCCGGGACTTCTCGTGGAGAGACGATTACCGGATTCTGGCTATTGGCGGCAGCACCACCGAATGCCTTTTTCTTGATGATACCGAGACATGGCAGTACCTCCTCGAAAACCGGCTCCAGGAGAATCTTCGGTCGACAAGGGTGTGGATCGGCAATATCGGTAAAAGCGGTCAAACATCTGTGAATCACCTGGAAGCTCTGGAGGTGCTGGTACCCCAGCTGCACTCGATAGATGCCGTCTTAATGATGGTCGGGATCAACGATATGTCGTTGTTTCTTTCACAGGGGCACAAGTCCGGTGCGCCCGGAAAATCCAGGTTGAATAATGTCCAGGCGGATAAAAAGACGTTTCTGACCGAGCCCGAAGAGCTGGAACCCTTTTATCGCATACCGAAAATCAAGGAGAGGATGAAGCTGTTGTGCCGGCGTCTCTGCGAGTGCGAGTGTTCGCCGGATCTGGATTATCTTATTGATGCGGACGGTATCGCGTACCAGAAGTGGCGAAACCACAGAAGGTTTTCAAAGAAAAAAATTAAAACGATGCCCAATGTCCAGCAAGCGCTTAAAAATTACCGGACTAATCTTCTGGAGTTGATAGACCTCGCTGAAAAACAGGAGTTGCGTGTAGTTTTCGCGACTCAACCCACACTGTGGCACTCGCGGATGTCCCCACCATTGAAATCTCTGCTGTGGTTCGGAGGGATCGGCCCGTTCCAGGAGAAACCTGGTCAACCCTACTATACCAATGAAGTTCTCGCTGACGTGATGGAGAGATATAACCAGGTGCTGAAAAATATTTGCGTACAAAGAAACATAGAATGCATAGATCTTGCCGCGATACTGCCAAAGGACACCACGGTATTCTATGACGATTGCCACTTCAACGAAAACGGCGCCCGCCTGCTTGCAGACGCCGTAGCGAGGCATTTTATGGCCACAGCACCCCTCGATCGGAATATTGACCGCTGAAAACCGGTGGCTGTTATCCTGATTCCGGTGTTCGGCGGCCGGACAACCGCGGTTGACCGGCCACGAAGTCTATATTATGATGCTTCAACGATAAAAAGCCGTCTGAAACTAAATGCAAAAATTGTCGGTCCGGTCTGATATATGAAGAAAATTTTATTGCTGATCTGGAGCGGATGGAAAAAGTTTGCCCACGTCCTCGGAATTGTTAATACAAAGATTTTACTGACATTGACGTATTTTTTAATCCTGTCTGTGATCTCCATCATCGGCCGGTTGTTTGGTGCAGACCTGCTGGACAGGAGAATGATTTCCAAACAGAGTTACTGGCACAAACGAGAGCCCGCCGATGTTTCCATCGAAGCGGGCCGGCGGCAATTCTAGGGGACCGTCCGAATGTACATCCTTGGCATTTCCTGCTACTACCACGATTCCGCTGCCTGCCTCGTTAAAGACGGCCGTATTGTAGCTGCCGCCCAGGAAGAGCGGTTCTCCCGAATCAAGCACGACCAGGAGTTTCCGAAAAACGCTGTGTCTTATTGTTTGCGGGAAGCGGGAATAACGATCGACGATATCGATTATATCGGGTTCTATGACAAACCCCTGATCAAGTTCGAACGAATCCTCTACACATACCTGGCGACGTTTCCGCGGTCATTTGTTTCCTTCATCAAGGCCATTCCCCTGTGGCTGCGCAAAAAGCTGTGGATCCCCCACACTATTAAAAGCGAACTGGAGTACGACGGTGAACTACTGATGATCGAACACCATCTGTCGCATGCGGCCAGCTCTTTCCTCGTATCGCCGTTTGAGGAGTCCGCTATTGTTACCGTTGACGGGGTTGGGGAGTGGGCGACATCCACGATCGGCAGGGGGCAGGGGAATAACATCGAACTGATCAAGGAGACCCGGTTTCCGCACTCGCTCGGTCTTCTGTACAGCGCTTTCACCTACTACCTGGGTTTCAAGGTCAACAGCGCGGAGTACAAGGTAATGGGGCTGGCTCCATATGGAACGCCGAAGTACATCGACAAGCTCAGCGAGCTGATCACGTATGAAGAAGATGGCAGCTTCAAGATGAACATGAAGTACTTCGCCTACGACTACGGCCTGCGCATGACAAATTCGAAATTCGAAAAACTGTTCGGACGGCCCCGTCGTGAGCCGGAATCGGACCTCGAACAGTTTCACATGGACGTGGCGTCCAGCGTGCAAAAGGTGACCGAAGAGATCGTGCTTAGAATGGCCAGACACGCGCACGACATTACCGGCAGCAGGAACCTGTGTATGGCTGGCGGCGTCGCGCTGAATTGTGTGGCCAACGGCAGAATCCTTCGCGAATCTCCATTTGACGAAATCTTTATCCAGCCCGCCGCCGGTGACGCGGGTGGCGCCGTTGGAGTGGCGATGTACATTCACAACACGATGCTGGACAACCCCCGGGATTATACGTGGGAGCACGCATACCTGGGGCCGTCGTTCTCGTCGGAAGAAATAAAGGACTACCTGGAGACCAACGGTGTCGTGTATGAAGAGTTGACCGAGAACGATTTGTTCGATCGTACCGCCGATGCGATTGTCGACCAGAAGGTCATCGGCTGGTTCCAGGGCCGTATGGAATTCGGGCCCCGCGCCCTGGGCAACCGGTCCATCCTGGCCGACGCGCGCAACCCGGAGAACAAAGACGTTGTTAATATGAAGATCAAGTTCAGGGAGGGTTTCAGGCCTTTTGCGCCGTCCGTACTGGAAGAGCGCATCGGCGACTATTTCGAACTGGACCAACCCACGCCGTACATGCTGCTGGTTGCACAGGTGCGCGAGAACAACCGCACCATTCCCTCGGTGACACACGTCGACGGATCGGCGAGAATTCAGTCGGTGGACCGTGAAACGAACCCGAAATACCATGGACTGATCAAACGGTTCGAGGACAAAACGGGATGCGGTGTCATTATAAACACTTCGTTTAACGTTCGCGGCGAACCCATCGTGTGTACCCCCCACGACGCGTACATGTGCTTTATGCGCACCAATATGGATGTTCTGGTAATGGATCGTTTTTATATGGTCAAGCCCGACCAGAAACCCCTGGAAGAAGACGTCAACTGGCGCGAGTTGTTCGAACTTGACTGATTTTGTGAGGATTGACACCGCCCCGTTCAGGCGATTACAATCTATAACCTGTTAATATTACCTATACTTGCACGTCCGGGAGGATACGTCCGAAATGGCGAACCTTGTCAAATACGAGCTCAAACCGAAAGACCTGCGCTGGTTTTGTGACCCTGAGATACTGGGTTTTGAAACCACCGACGACATCAAGTGCAAACCCCACATCATCGGCCAGGACCGCGCGCTGGACGCGATCAAACTCGGCCTCGAGATGAAAAGCCCGGGTTACAATATTTACGTTTCCGGATTAACCGGTACGGGTAAATCAACGGCGATCCAGAGACTGCTGAAAAGCATGGACGGAGACAAACACGCCCTTCAGGATATTTGTTACATCTACAACTTTGAAGTATATGACAGTCCCACGTGTGTCATGTTTGAGGCGGGAAGAGGTAAGGCGTTCAAGAATCGCATGGGCGGCATCCATACCACCATCAGCGATTATATCCCACTTGCGCTTCAGAGCCAGAAATTCAAAAAAAAGCAATCAACAATCATAGAGGACGTCAAATCACGCAGATCCCAGGTGACGCAGAAACTGGAAAAAGAGGTCACGGAAAACGGATTCTTTCTGGTGGAAGTGGAGTACGGACCGTTTACCCGACCCGAGATCACGCCAAACGTCGGCGGTGAAGTCGTCAGTATGGACGCACTGCCCGGTCTGGTCGCGCAGGGAAAACTGAAGCAGGGGGATTACGAAACGATTCAATCCCGATACCCGGATCTGATGGCAAAGCTGGAAGGCGTGCTGACCATCACACGTGATCTTCAGCGCGAGCTGACGCAGCGTATCGCCCGGCTCGAACAGGATCACATTGGACCCATGGTCAAATACACACTCAAGGAAGTCCGCGATGAATTCGAAGACGAGAAAATCGGGGATTTTCTTGATGACCTCCACGACTACGTTTTAGACAACCTGGACGCGTTTCGGCCCCGGGAATCCGATGACAACAAAAAAGAGACACCGGGAGACGGGTCTCTCCCCTTTGAGGTTAATC
>CAYUDF010000363.1:0-4315 GCA_964443465.1 uncultured bacterium | reverse complement strand
GGGAACGCAGCGGCATCATCTGGCACACCCAGGGCTCGGGCAAATCGCTGACCATCTTGTCCATGTAGCGGATAAAGTCGATCTCGACATTCCCGCAAATCTGGTTGTTCTTGCGTTCCGGCCAGGGCTCAACTTCCGTAAAAGTGATGCCACCTTCGAATTCCATATCATTCGCGGCGAGCATTTTGAGGATGATCGAGACTCCATCTGTCGGGTCGATAATTCTTACAACCCCCTGGCCACCGGTAAGCATCCACACCTCATCACCGTCTTCCTCTATCAGCGATACAGTTCCCTTTACGGCAAACTGTTTGTCGACCGCTTTGCGGAGGTCGGCGGTGCGGTTGTACTTGAGACGATCGAGATTGTAGTCATCATGATCGGCAGATTTGAATTCTCCGACAGGAGTAATCCGCGGGTAATCGATGGTGCCCGCCGTGCTGATGAAGACGGTATCCTCACCGCTTACGACCTGCTCACACTTGAAGTGCGTGTAGGGCGAGAACTTCTTGACGACGTTAAACTCGATGTTGCTCAGGTCCATTCCCTCCAGTTTATCCGCGATGCTTCTGCCCGCGATAAACTCAATGATGTTGCCTTCTTTGATAACCAGGAGGTGGCCGTTACCTTCAACAATTTCGGGGTTCCGCAGTTTGTACTTGAAACCTTTACTCACAACGACCGGGCCACGGGTCGCCTGTTCCAGCGATACTTCCGCATAGGGATCTACCTGTTTTTTCTCCCCACTGCAGCCGAAGAGAAAGAGCACTCCGAGGATCGCGATTGAACCCAGAACGATGTACCTTCTTGCCATTGATATTACGCTCCTTTTATACACCTTAACGCCGAATTGTGCCGGCCCCGGAAAGATCTCCGGGCAAAAATCTCTCCAAATTGGAGTGTCCGACCAAATCCTTCTTGCGAAATATTTCCGGTGGGGATTAACTGGCTACGCGAATAACAATTATATTCCTGACCAACTTACCACTGCCCATAAAACGTGTCAACCGATATCTCAGTGGCGAATCTGCTCCCAATATCGGTCGGACTCGTATTCGGGGCTGTGGAGTGGGACGTGGCAATCGACACAGATGCCGGCGGCGTCCCCCTCCGTCGGGGTGTCGGGGTCCAGGACGTGGTCGTAACCGTTGCCGTGGCATGACTCGCAGCCGACGTGTTTCAGATCCGGCGTCACGGCCAGGTGTTCGTAACCGCCACGCTTGTAAAAACCGGTTGTGTGGCACGGAGTGCAATCCTTGTCGTACTGTCTCGATTTTTCCTCCAGGATGTCAAAAGCGGAGGCGTGAGACGAGGCCGACCACACTGCATAAGCTTCTTCATGGCATTCCCGACACTTTTCGCTGGCCGTGAACGTTTTCTTGAGCCCCTGCCGGGCGGCAAAAACTCCTGCTGGAAAACTTGATTTTTCCTTGGTCGCTACATTGAGGTCATAAGCGCGGAACAGCTGGTCGATGGCTTCATCCTCTTCAAAATATTCCGATAGCCGTACCAGCTGGTTATTCAGCCTTTTGATGCCTTTTTCCTTGTCGAGGACGGCAAACGCCAGTCCCGCCGTACGGCCCGTCGCGGGGACCTGAAGGATAAAAGCGTTTCCGATCCGACGGAGTTTTCGCATCGGTTTTCCTTCGTGCCCCAGAACAACCAGGTCCACCTCCGGAACTTCACTGGCGATGCGTTGGCCGTCCCGCATGAGCATATGGGCGATAACCACAATAACGTCAACGTCTTCACGGATCGCGGCTACTTCTTTTCGGACAGCTTCCAGAGGATCGGTGATCTTGAGACTGCCCTTCTTCACCTGGGGCGGCATTTTCAGACGGTTCCCCACCACCCCGATCAGCCCGACCGACAGACCGCTCTCATAATTGATCGTCCAGCTCGGCGGGAAAAGCAGTTCGCCCTTCCCGTCGTAGACATTGGCGGCCAGAACGGGAATACCGTAGTCATGTACCTTGCCCGAGATGAAATCCACCCCAAATCCAAACTCGTTGTCTCCGACCACAACCCCGTGATATCCCATCAGATCCATCGCTTTTAACGTCAATTCGGCCTTTTCCTTGCCGTAATTGATTTCACGGCCAAAAAAGTCGCCGGATTCGAGCAAAAGAAAGTTTTCGGTGGAATCACGGGCGATTTCAACCAGCGTCGCTCTCCTCCCGAGGCCCCCTTCGTCGTGGGCGGCACATCCGCACGACCGGATTTCGCCGTTGAGGTTGTTTGAATACAACACGGTGAGCGTCCGGGGCGGTTCCTGCGAACAACCTCCGATAAAAAACCACGCCGCCAGAATCGGAACGACCCACAATCCCCGGCAGCGCGTCCACAAAGACAAAATTTTCGGGTTCATATAAGTATTTTACTACAATCGGCCCCGCGCGTTCCACAGTTTCCTGTGGTATCACAACCCGTCCATCCACAATAGGATACGCAAACACCCGGCGGCCTCAAAACCATCAAAAAACCTTGACATCGAAGCCCGCAAGTGGTTGATTAATAATGATCCCCACCACTCGTACATATCCAAAAAGCTAAGGACAACACGTCCTCTCTACGGAGAAAGAAGGGGCTTATGAGGAGCAAGTGTAAAATACTAGTTCTCACCATGTTATGTCTGGCGCTCGCCCTGCCTGCGACGAGCTTCGGGCGCTACGACGTCCCGGAAGGAAAAAAGAAGGGACAAACCGGCCCGCAACGCATACTGGTTCTCACTGGCGAGAACGTCCACAATATCGGCGAGCTGCAGATGCACGTCGGCAACTGGGGCAACTTCGGTTCGTGGCCGGGATCGGCCAACACGTTTTCCGAAGCGCCTTCGGCCCAATGGCCGGCCGGTAGTGGAACTGAATACTTGTACGTATCGGGCTTGTGGATAGGCGCGATGAAAGGCGGGGTACCGGCAGTTTCTACGGCCGCCTACGCCATTGAATTCCGGCCCACGCAGGACCCGCTTGATATTATGTACCGCACAGCGGAAGGCGCAAGGGGCGGCAACAGGCTACCGTCGCTGACGGCGGACGACGACCGGGACGGGACGGTCGACGAAGACTGGCTGAACGGACGGGACGACGACTTCGACGGACTGATCGACGAAGACTTTGCCGCCGTCTCCAAGCAGATGTTCAGTTGCCAGTACACCGACGACCAGCCAACCGCTGTCCAGATTTATCCGCAGCATAACCCGCTTCATCTTCACATCCGCCAGGAGAGTTACCAGTGGGAAGAAGACCGCTTCGACGATTTCGTCGGCGCCAACTTCTGGATCACCAACATCGGTGAAGAAGTACTAACCGACCTCTACATTGGATTCTTCGCGGACGGCGATGCCGGTAACCGCGACGCGGATAACTATTGGGAAGATGACGCAACGGGGTTTCTGCCGATTCCGGTGCGATGCACCGACCTCGGCCCCGTTTCGCTGGATATTGCGTACACATATGACGCGGACGGTGACGACGGAAACACGCCCGGTTATTTCGGGATTCTATTCCTCGGTCACACAACGGATCCGACAGGATTGACGGCACCGGAGCGCGTGGGAATCAGCACTTACGCGAACTTCGCAGGCAGCCAGTCATTCGAAGAAGGCGGAGATCCGACAAACGATTTTGAACGTTACGAACTTCTTTCTTCACAGACAATCGAAAGGGACGCAACAATCCCCCGCGATTACCGCATGTTGATGGCGGCCGGGCCATTCAGCACACTTGAGCCGGGAAGCTCACTGGTGTTCCAGACCGCGTTTTCTATCGGTGACGGCATAAGGGGTTTGATCGAAAACGCCGCCAACGCGCAGCTCACATACGGCGGCGCGTGGTTCAACCTCGACTTCGACATTACGACCGGAGTTGGCGGGCGCGAAACCCCGGTACCGGGTCCGGTTGAAGGTGTTGTGGTTGACTCGTGCAAGGAAGAAACTAAAACGCCCAGGGACTGGAACCTGAAAGAGCCCATCTGGATTAACAACGACTGCGCGAAAGAAGATCTCTTTCAACAGCGGTGTGGATATCCTCCGGCCGACAGCGCGAAGTTCATGACCGGTATCAACGGCCAGGAAACGCAGGTATTCTGGATCGTCGGTACGGCGCCACCGCCACCGAAAATGCGTATCGATCAAGCCGCAAACGACGGCGTCGTTGTTTACTGGGACAACTTCAGTGAGACGGTACCGGACGTCAAAACGCAGCAGCCAGACTTCGAGGGCTACCGCGTGTGGCGCGCCGACAACTGGGACCGGCCGCTGGGTACGTCGATCGCCAACGGACCGGCGCACGAGTTGTGGAAGCTGCTGTTCCAG
>CAYUDF010000362.1:0-4343 GCA_964443465.1 uncultured bacterium | reverse complement strand
TCACGGACTGGCGTCGCTGCTGTCGGACGAAGACGTGATTCTGGAGACACATCTGAAGGAGTTTCCGGGCGAAAAAATCAAAATGAGTCTGGATGAAATCGAAGGAGCGCTCGGCAGAATCGAAAACAAAAAATATTACCGTATCGCTATGTACAACGCGTTCAGAATGGTACGAAAGCTGGCCGCCGGCTCCGGCCGCGACCAGATGCTGGAAGCCGTGAAGTTGATGGGTGAGGGGAGTGGCCGGTCGGATGCGTTTGAAACCGCGTACGGTATGACCTACGAACAGCTGACGACCGACGCTTTGAGTTTCAAGGTGAACCAATGAGTCAGGGCGGAATCAGAGTCCGGTTTGCGCCCAGCCCCACCGGCTTCCTGCACATCGGAGGCGCTCGTACCGCGCTGTTTAACTGGTTGTACGCGAGGAAGACCGGCGGTGTTTTCGTTCTCCGGATCGAGGATACGGACGCGGAAAGATCCACCCGCGAGTCGTACGAAGCAATCCTGGAATCGCTTGAATGGCTCGGACTGGACTGGGACGAGGGGCCGGTAAAAGACGGACCGTACGGGCCTTATCTTCAGTCGGCCCGCTCTGTGATCTACCACACCGAGATTGACAATCTGTTGTCCACAAACCAGGCGTACCACTGCTTCTGTACACCGGAAGAGCTGGACGAGCTCCGCCGCGAGGCAAAAGCCGACGGCGGGCCGATTCGTTACGACGGCAGGTGCAGGCGGTTGCCGGGTGACGAAGTGGCGCGGCGCCTGGAGGACAAGATCCCGCATGTCATTCGCTTCCGGCTCCCGGAGGGAGTCACCCGGTTTCGGGATATCGTCAGGGGTGAGTTTGAATTCGACAACGCCGAGCTGGACGATTTTGTGATTCGTAAATCGGACGGCCTGCCCACATACAATTTTGCCGCCGTTGTGGACGACGCCTACATGGATATCTCGCACGTGATCCGTGGCGACGATCATTTGTTAAATACGCCGAGGCAGGTACTGCTCTACCGGGCGCTGGAGAAACGGCTTCCCAAGTTTGCGCACCTGCCGATGATCCTGGGGGACGACCGGTCCCGGCTCTCTAAAAGGCATGGCGCCACGTCGGTTCAGGAGTACAAGCGGCTGGGGTACACCGCCGATGGGCTGGTGAACTATCTCGCGTTGCTGGGGTGGTCTCTGGACGGCAAAACGGAATTTTTCACGCGCCGGGCCCTGATCGACAAGTTTTCGCTGAAGCGGGTTTCCAAAAACCCGGCGGCGTTCGACACCGGTAAACTGGATCACATCAACGCCGAGCACTTCCAGCGTCTGCAACCCCTGACGAAAGTAACCCTGATTTACGACCGGCTGGTTTCCGAAAATATTCTGCCGCCGGACTTCAGTGTCGAAGGATGGTCCGACCCCGCGTCGGCGGGTGATATCGATTCGGGCGAGATTTCGGACGAAACGTTCCGGGCCGAAGTGCCGAGGCTGGGTGTCATTATTAACCTGATGGGGAACCGGCTGAGGAGTGTGGCCGCCGCACCCGCCCGGCTGGCCTATTTTTACAAGGACGACTATCCGAGAAACGAAGCGGCCCGCCAGAAGCACCTGGAAGGAGCGAAAACAGCTGCCGCCATGAAAGCGCTGGCTGACCGGCTGGACGGTCTGGATCCCTTCACCCGGCCGGAAATCGAAACGGCCGTTCGCGACCTGGCGGAATCAATGAGTCTGAAGGCGGGGGACTTGATCCACCCTTGCCGGGTGGCGCTGACGGGGGACGATGTTTCGCCCGATATATTCGGTGTGATCCACCTGTTGGGGCGATCCAAGTGCGTTCAGCGGCTTAACGCCGTGACCGGATGAGAGTGGAAGAACCCCCCTAAACCCCTTGATTTTTGGTCTGTTTCCTGCTAGATTTTGCCAAAGTTGGCGAGTCGTCTAATGGCAGGACAGCTGACTCTGGCTCAGCCGGTGGGGGTTCGAGTCCTCCCTCGCCAACCAACTTCTAAAAACAGGCGTTTTTGCCCGCAATACTCGCGGGCTTTTTCTTTATATGGTCCGGTTGCCCGTAGCGAGGTACGGCGATAATGAGGGAAGGGGAGGCACGGGTTTGATTAACCCGCACCTTCCGTCTTCTTTTCAGAGACAGCCAGTGACATCTCCCGCAACGTCGTGTTCTCGAGGTATTTCTGGATGGAGTCGCGAATGGGTGTCCACGTGTTGTGGAGAGGACACGGCTGATCGTCGTCGCATTCCTCCAGACCGACTGCACAGGCGTCCAGATCCTTGCCGCCGTCGATCGCACAATATATATCGTAGAGCGCGATTTCTTCGGGTTTTTTGGCAAGCTGGTAGCCCCCGCCCGGTCCCTTGGACGATCTCAGGAGGCCCGCCTTGACCAACGTCTGGAAAACCTTACCCAGAAATGGGCCGGGTATGTTTTCGTTCTCCGCGATGTTCCTGAGCAGGACTTTATGCTCTTCGCCGCGGCCGACGAGGTAAACCATGGCGCGGATGCCATATTCACAAGCATTTGAATAGATCATAAGCTCCGTATCCAGTTCGTTAAAGCGAGTTATTGACTAGTTAATCCGAGTGTCGCCGATAGTAGCAGACCGGCCGAAACCTGTCAACGCTCACACTAACAGCGTTTCCGGCGTTCGGGCACCGTCCGCCGCGGACCGGGGGCCCCGCAACGGTGTGGTGCAGGGTGTCGGGCTTCCGGCTTGACAGTGACCGTGGGGGTGATTATTCTATCGCTACGCAAACGGAAAGATTTTTGTGGCCCCTTCGTCTAGTGGTCCAGGACATATGGTTCTCAGCCATAAAACAGGGGTTCGATTCCCCTAGGGGCTACCACTGTTTCAGGTCCGCTCCGGTTAATTCCGGAGCGGATTTTATTTTTTTCCGCCTTTCCCGGCGGCGGTTTCTTCGGCCCAGCTCAACTGGATTTTCGCGATGCGAGTCGAATGGCTGGTGATTCTTCGCAGCTGCTCCATCAACTCCTGGTGATATTCCCTGGTTTCCAGCGTTTCCGGGATGTCCATCTGGATTCTTTCGTAGTGTGACTTGAGGTATTGGTCCTGGATCTGGCGATACCAGTCGTGCTTTTTCTTGATCCGTGAAGCCGCTTCCAGGTTGACGTCCGAAAACACTTTTATCGCCCTGCTGAACTGCTTGACCGATTTCAGGTGAAAGTCGAGCAGCTCGTCCCGTCCATCGTCAGAGAATTTCAGATTGCTGTCCAGCCAGTCGCGTGCCCGTGGCACCAGGTTTTTGGTGATGATGTCGCCGATTTGTTCCAGTTCGGTGACGGTGTACATCATCTGGAATACCTCTGTGATTCTGTCTTCGGCGAGGCTCTTGCGGCTGATGCTGCCCAGGTAGTCCTGGATCGCGTCGCTGAGGTAGTTGACCTGCTCCTCATCTCGTTCCAGTTCGTCCAGAACATCGCTATCGTAATGAACAAACGGGCGAATGTCCTTTTTGACCATTGAACCCACGATGCCGCTCAGGCGCAGCACCTCCTCCTTGGCCAGGTTAAGGGCCAGCGCGGGCGTGGAGAGGAGAGCGTCGTTGATGTAACGGGTTCGGCACGGGGGCTCTGCTTCGGCGACCGGGCGGTCGGGGTAGAAGCGTGTGATCAGTTTCGCGATGATGTTGGTGAACGGGAGCATCACCAGCACCAGCCCGACGTTGAATACAGTGTGGGCGTTGGCGACCTGCCGTGGCAGTACGTCGGCCAGATGACTCGTGCCGGCGAGAGACGGATTGCCCGCCGGAGAAACCCGGCGTATCAGGTCGGCGAACTCGGGTATCCACCAGATAAAAAGTGCGACACCCACCAGTTTGATCACAATGTGCGCGATCGCCACTCTTTTCGCTTCCCGGTTTGTCCCCAGTCCGGCCAGCAACGCCGTCACGCAGGTGCCGACGTTAGCGCCGAACAGAAGTGGAATTGCCGATTCGAGAGGGAGCAGGCCCTGGGTGGCCAGTACGATCAGGATGCCGGTAAAAGCGGCGCTACTCTGAATCAGTGCTGTGCATATGGTGCCGACGGCGATACCGAGCAGGGGGTTTTTGAACGATACCAGCAGTTGTATGAATCCTTCGTGGTTTTTCAACGGGCCCATCGCTTCGGACATGATATGCATGCCGAAAAACAACAGGCCAAATCCCAGGATGGTTTCGCCGACGTCCTGGAGGCGCTCCCGTCTCGAAAGAAGCGTCAGTGCGATGCCGACACCGATCAACAACAATGCGTATTCAGTGAGATCGGAAGCGATCAGCTGCGCTGTGATTGTTGTACCCACATCGGCGCCAAGGATGATGCCGATCGATTGGGCAAAGGTCATCAG
>CAYUDF010000361.1:0-4346 GCA_964443465.1 uncultured bacterium | reverse complement strand
GTGAAGGGTAGCGGTGCACCAAATTTTAAAGGCTACAATCGCACCGCACCCTGAGCTATCAAGCTCTGTGAAGGGTAGCGGTGCACCAAATTTTACTAGAACGGCAAATCGTCTTCGTCCGCGCCTCCGCTCGGTCCACCCGACTGTGCCACCGGCGCTGACGACGGATATTCCTGCGACGATACATCCGACGCAGTATCTCCCGCGCGGCCCAGCATCGTCATGTTGTTGGCAACAATTTCAGTGGTGTAGCGTTTGTTGCCCGACTTATCTTCCCACTGGCGCGTCTGGATACGGCCTTCAATATAGACCTGTTTTCCTTTTTTGAGATACTGATTGCAGATCTCTGCCAGCTTCGCCCACGTCACAATGCGATGCCATTCCGTGCGCTCCTGGCGCTCGCCGTTCCGGTCGTTGAAACGTTCCGTGGTCGCCACGTTAAAAGTCGCCACGGCCGTACCGCTCTGCGTTTGCCGCATTTCCGGATCGGCGCCCAGGTGCCCGATCAATATCGCCTTGTTCACACCACTCATCACAGACCTCCCAAAAGAAGCAATAATTATAGCCGGCGGGGACTTTCTCCGCCTGGTAAATAAATGGGGTGGATGACGGGACTTGAACCCGCGACGACCGGATCCACAATCCGGGGCTCTACCAACTGAGCTACACCCACCACCCGAGACATTTTCGCGCGCCTACAGGAAGACGCGCTGACCGAACCATATTAATGACTCCATACCGTCTTGTCAAGACGGCTCGAATAGACTTCGACCGGGACCGGCATCTGTGCTACACTGCCCCTCCGCATCAAAAAAAAGGAGCAAAATAATGGCCGTAAAACTCACTGTCCCGCTGGTCCCGCAACGACGCACGATGTCCTGCTGGTACGCTTCCGTGTGTATGGTCGCCTACTACCGCGTCCAGGGTCCGCGCCTGGGAATTCCCGAACGGTGGGAAACCAACAGCGGGATACAGATCGCAGACTTCGTCACGCTGGCGATGAACGAAGGCCTGCTGGCCATCAGAGCCCCGGCGGCTAATCTCACCGAGCAGCAACTCGAAGTGTTCCTCAGAAACAACGGCCCGATCTGGTGCGCGGGCCGCTGGGACGGAGCACCCCACATTGTGGTTCTGACGGGTGTCGAACGCGGCAGGGTGTACATCAACGACCCCAGTCCCTCTCGAGGACGCAGGGTGGAGACGCTGGCATGGTTCAACTCAAGGCTGGACCGGCACGTCGCCAACTGCATGATGTACATGCCCAAGGGCTAATCCTTGAATTCTTCGTGGAATTCGACCTCGAGAATCTCAAACGTCTTCGATCCGACGGGCAGCTGAACGTCGACGGTTTCGCCGATCTTGTGGCCGATCAGCCCGCTCGCCAGCGGTGACGTGTAGGCAATAATCCCCAGGGAGCGGTCGGTTTCGCCTTCTCCCAGGATGGTACACACCCTTTCGGCCCCCGTATTGACATCCTTGATCTTGATTTTCTTTCCAAACGTCACCGCATCGGCCGGCATCAGTTCTTCCCGGCGAACCACGTTGGCTCCGGTGAAGCGTTCGCCCAAAGCCTGCAGTCTTTTGGCGTAGTGTACCTGCTTTTCCTTGGCGGCCTTGTATTCCGCATTTTCCTTGAGGTCGCCGTGCGCGGCCGCCGTGGCGATTTCCCGGGAGATATCAATTTTTATCAGCTTGTTCAGCTTTTCGATTTCTTCCTTGAGCTTGAGGTAGCCTTTTTCGGAGTAGTAGTACTGGGCCATTGTATTTTCCCTGTTAGCTCGATCCGGATCATTACTAATCAACAACAAGGCGAGCCTCCCCCGAGGGAGGCTCGAACCCCTAGATTACATCCCCATCGGGGCTGACGCAAGCTCTATCCGCCCGCTACGGCCGCACGTCTTACGCTCTCGACACCCAGATTGTCCTGTACAACAGGATCGAAATTCGGTCAATAATGGTTTGTTGGAGCCTCGTTGCAATCTAATCCCCGGCCAATCGGAGGAGCAATCATGCTAATTCGCAGGATTCTTCCGGTAATCTGTTGGTTCTTCTATGTGATACCTCAACCGACGACGGCGGACGCCCAACCCCTCACTCACACCCGGAGCCAGCGTTTCGGAGACCTTGAGAATTATCAAAGCGCCAGTGCGATCGCGACGGACGGAGCAAACAATGTTTTTGTAGCGGGCCAGTTCAAGGGCACCGTGGATTTCGGAGGCGGGCCGTTGACGGACGCAGGCGGTTACGACATCTATATCACCAAATTCAACGCAGCGGGAAACCACATCTGGAGCAAACGATTTGGGGACACAGAGAGGCAGGTTCCCTCGGGCATCACATGCGACGGCGCCGGCAACGTTTTTCTGGTGGGTAAATTCCGGGGCACCGTGGATTTCGGGGGAGGTCCGCTGACGAGTGAGGGCTACGATGACATTTTCGTCGCCAAATTCGACCCGGCCGGCACCCCCCGTGTGGAGCAAACGATTCGGAACCACCACCGATGATCACGCCCGGGACGTCGCGATTGACGGATCGGGTAACGTGATCGTGGCGGGGGACTTTAATGGCGTCGTGAATTTCGGGGGCGGACCGATGTCGTGTGACGGTTTCTACGATGCGTTTATAGCCAGTTTCGACGTCGCCGGCAACCACCTGTGGAGCAAGCGCTTTGGAGACTCCGGATCCCAGGGTGCTGTTGATATTGCCGCCGACGGCTCGGGCGACGTGATCATGACGGGCAACTTTGATGGCACAGTTGAATTCGGAGGCGCCCCGCTGACGGGGGCGGATTATAACGACATCTTCGTCGTCAAGTTCAGCTCCGGCGGCGATCACGTTTGGAGTAACGTGTATGCAGGCACCGTTGAGGACCATGTCACAGGTGTAACGATCGGCGATACAGATCACGTGTTTTTAACAGGTTACTTCGGCGGTACCGTCGACTTCGGTGGTGGCGCCCTGACCAGTGCCGGGCCCCTTGATATCTACATCGTCCGTTTCGATACCAATGGAGATCATGTCTGGAGCGAGCGATTCGGGGGTACAGATAGTGATTACTCATTTTCCATCGCAGCCGACGGTTCGGGCGGTGTGATTGCCACCGGAGCATTTGAAGGCACGATCGACCTGGGGGGCGGGCCGCTTGTGAGCTCGGGCGGTTATGACATTTTTGTCTCGAAGTTTTCGCCCGAAACGCCGGTCCCGACGTTGCTGGCAGCCTTCGAGACGAACATCCGAAACGGGTTCGTTGAACTCTCCTGGCGACTCTCAGAGGCCGGCGGCAATACCCGCTTCCAGGTGCTCCGCGCCGAAGCCGATCGGCCGTTTGCCGATCTGCGAGGTTCTCATGCCGAGATATCCGGTCTGGACGGCGCGTTCACCGACTCCGATGTCCGGCCGGGCCAGGTCTACCGCTATCGCGTGGACGTCTACGACGAGGACGGGTGCCACACACTCTTTGAGACCGACGAAATCTCTGTACCCGCGGCGACGTTCACGCTGGGACCGGTGCGGCCCAATCCCTTCAATCCGCAGACGTCGATCCATTACACTGTGCCCGTGATCTCTCGCGTGGAACTCTCGATCTACGACACCCGGGGTAAGCTCGTACGCACACTTTTTAACGGGGTCGTGTCCGCCGGACCGGGATCGGCGTTGTGGAACGGACGCGACAACCGAGGGACGGTGATTTCGTCGGGGGTTTACTTCGTACGGTTGACGTCGGGTAAACAGGTCCGAACAGCCAGGATCGTTTTACTGAAGTAGTGGGTCCTCACCCTTCTTAAAAAAAGCCTCGCTGTAGTCGCACACAGCGGGGCTTCTGCACATGCCCTCAATGTGTATTTCCATCATTTTTCTTTATCACTTTTGCCCCATTTCGGGGCGTTTATACATGACAACCAACAAAAATCGGCCGTTCGAAGGAATTCCTCATGCAGGCCAACGACGGCGAAACGGTGGGCGCGCCGGACAATCTCATGACACCGATCAAATTTACGATGCCGCGCGACCCTGGCGCACGTTTTTCCGTCGAGTTTTACATCCGCGAGCTTGATGGGAGTGGCGCGGGTACGCGAACTACGCTGTGTACATCAATCCTGTTTGGGAGTAGAAGAGGGAGTGTCGGCGCCACAACCGTGGCGCCGACATCCGTAGAGCTAGTCTCTCAACCTATCGAGGTCGTCCTGCAGATCGTCCCGTGTATTCTTTTTGGACAGATCGAAATTGATCATCGCACCGACCATATAGGCGACGTAGTTCGTGTTGCCGTCACCATCACCAAATGCCACGGAATGATAGGTCACATCGGCGAACAACGACGTGTTGTTACCACCCTTGATCTGAAA
>CAYUDF010000360.1:0-4348 GCA_964443465.1 uncultured bacterium | reverse complement strand
AGACGGATTCTGTCCCCGCCACCCGTATCCAGTTCCAGGTCGAATTCAAGCGGAACAGTGATATGGCAGGACGTCCGGATCATGTCCGTATCGCCCCAACCACTGTGGAAAAGGGTTTTAATGCGAATTTCACTTCCGTTCCGGTTGAAACAACCGCAACCAACAGCGCCATGCATATAACCAGTCCACAAACGGCGCTGCTACCGATCCGATTCATCTTATCCCTCCGTAGTCAAATCACTGCCCGTCGAATCCACCGAACCAGCGGGCAACAATTTTTTCCGCTGCTTTTCCGTTTGGTGTGAAGCCCGAGTGCCGGGGTCCACCATATTCCAGATAGGTCGGCCATTTCCACCAGTAGACGCCGGCGTATTCAGCGCGGCCGCTGATTCCTTCGATGAAAGCTTCATAGCAGCGCGCCTGCGCTTTTTCATCTACTGGTGAATGCCAGTCACGTTCGTAGGGCTTGATCCAGGGAGTGGGAGAACTGGTGAATCCCACTTCCGTAACAATCACCCGCTTGCCGTAGCGCCGCGACACGCTGTTTATCTTGTCCAGCGCTGTGTTTGCGCCGTCCAGTAGTTGCGCGTCCGAAGGTGTGTGGGTATCGCTCAACGGGTAGTAGAAATTGACTCCTATGTAATCCAGCTCTCCCCAGAAAGAAACCGTTTCGATTTCGTCGCCCCAGTTGGCGGCATAGGTGAGCGCGCCACCGAACACTTCCCTCACTCGTTGAAAAATTTGTATCCATTCTTTTTCATGACCAACACTCGCGATGGAGAATTCAACCCCCACACAAAACATTTCCACATCATACATCTCGGCGAGTACTGCGTAATGTCTGATCCAGGACCAGTAATACTCAAAAAACCTGTCCCATTCATCCGGCGAAGTCATCTCCACTTGACCCGGCCACCCGCCCCGTATCCACACGTGTGGTTTGAGCAACACGGCCATTCCCGATTTTTTCGCCGCCAGAACGGAGTGAATAATGCTCTCGTCATTTTCCGAACCCACCTGACGGGCGAACGGAAACGGCGATGCATCCGTCGTGTTCCGCATGTAGGAATACGGGGTAATCGATACCGCGTTCGCCCCCATCGCGGCAAGTTTGCCGAGAGCGATGTCTGAGCGGTTTGAAATATAGCCGTTATGAATCTGATAACCCTCGTGCGCGTGGCAAAACCCCTTCTGGAAATCCGGAATTCCCGCTGTTTTTTCCGTGTCGAGATCGATCTCGTCCCGCAGGCGGGCCAGATATTCACGCCACAACGGATCCAGTTTTTTAATTTCGTAGGCGTTCGCCTGCCACGTCGAGTATTTTTCCAGCAAGGTATCCAGCCCGTATTCCTCGACGACAAACGCCACAAAAGCGCCCGCCAGTGGCTGCACAATCAACGGGGATTCCGCCCTGACGCGGCGGTCGTCGAGAAGCACCTCCAGGTCCGCTGCGCCGTACAGCCCGCCAACCCGCGCCGCCCAGTACTGGTATCCTTTTCCCCGCCAGCCCCGCGTGAAATAGATAGCCAGTCCCTTTTCCAGAAATTCGACGCCCGGTTTCCCGAGTATCAATCGTACCAGAACACCGGCATAAGCCGCTTCCACTTCGCCCTCAAAACCGGGTTCGAGCGTGGAAAACAACTGTAGTTTCCCTGAATACACGTGCGCCGGCAACGTATACCCGGTTGCCAGTCCCTTATGTTCCAGGGTCGGATACAGTGTAAATTCCGTTTTGCCCGTCGGGACCGGTGCACCGAGATCCCGCGTTACGGACGCGTAGATCTTTTCGAGTTTATTCGCCGAGATTTCCAGTGCTTCCATTGATACCGATGGAGGGGCGGCGCATACGAGATGATCGGTTTCCAGCCGGACGGACGGAGACTGTATATCGAGGGCGGTTGCAGAAAAGAGGAGACCGGACACGGTTTGTACCAGCCCAGTCAGTATCAGAAAAATGGGAAATAAGCGGTAGAGCCTATACAAATGTTTTCAAGATCTCCTTGTGCATCGACTGGAGGTCGCCGTAAGCGAGGTTTATTTCCGAAATTTTTTCCTGCAATTTCTTCAAAAGCTTCTGCTTTTCGAGTCCATTACGGATAATTATCATCAGGTCTTCATTATCCCACGGTTTCTCGATGTATTGATACAAGCCGACTTCATTGATGGCCTTAATGGCGTTTTCCTTGTCGGCGTAACCCGTCAGAATGATCCGGGGAATTTCCGGTTTGATGTCGCGGACTTTTGCCAGAAAGCTGATCCCGTCCATTTCGGGCATCAGATAGTCCGATATCACCAGGTCAACATCGTTCGTGTCGATAAACTCCAGGGCCTCGTTGGCGGACAGAAACGTGTTTACGTTGTAATCGGTCTCGAGTGCGAGAATCGACCTCAGACTGGTAAGCACCATATCTTCATCGTCAACCAGGACAATCGTATCAGCGTTATTTGTAGATTCCATTCAGGGCTCCTGTGTATGGGTCGATTTGTACTGGTTTAAATTACTCCGCATGACCCGAAAAATCAACCGGCGAGTGGATACCGAGGGGGATCAGGACCGATTTCCGGGGTTGGGTCCGGGGCCCACGCGACCGATAAGTCCGCGCATGCGGGTGGCGATATTCTTGAGAACCGCCTGGGTTATTTCGGTGTGGTCAGAAAGTAGATCGAGAAATTCCTCGCGGTCTATCCGGAGCAAACGACTGTCCTCCACCGCCGTGGCGGTGGTCACCCGGGGCTCCTCGTCAAACAGCGCCCACGTACCAAACGCTTCTTTGGGACCGGCTGTAGTGATCTCCTCCTTGTCGCGGTGCAGGCGAATGTTGCCCTCGAGCACCATATACAGGGCGTCCGACGGCTGGCCGAGCTTGTAAATCGTCTCGTTTGTCAGGTATGAGACCTCTTCCGCGATCGCGGCCACATAGGCCAGTTGCTCGGTGGATACCTCCGAAAACACATCAACGTTCTGCAGGAATATCACTTTCTCAATTGTCGAAAACATAAATTCGTCCTTTCCGATCGACGGAAACGGGCCGGAGCGACGGAGTCTCAGGCCAGCCGGATTGACACCAGTTGCGCCGTTTCCACTACAACGGGGTCCGGATCGTTTACGGCTTTTCGGGCCACGATTTTCACCTGTTCGGAGTCATCTTTCGACACACAGTACAGCGCACACGCCTTCAGCCATGCGTCGGGACCTTCGATCAGCCGGACCAGCGCGGCGTCGCGCGAATCGATCTCGACTCCGAACAGCTCCTGCCCCCTGCGGATCGCCATTGATTCTGAAATTCTGTCGATGATGGGAAACAGGTATTTTTTGATATTTTTACCCACAACATTATCCAGAAACTCGATAGCGCTCGCGTGGCGGTCTTTCTCCATACTGACGATTCCGAGATAGGCGCTGTAAATATCCTGCGGCGGGTAGTTGAGCCCGAGCAGGCGGAAAATTCTCTCGAGATTGAGTAACAGACGTTCGTCGAGGGCGCGCTTGAGTAGCGCGTCTGCTTCCGAACTTGCCTCATTTTTGTGGAGCGCCTGGATCTGCAATATCTCGTAATATATTTTTGTTTCCTCGACGAACGCGTCGTCGATTGCGCTTACACGGAATTTGAGGTCCGGGTAACGACGCTGCAGCGTATTGAGCGCCTTGACGATACGGAAACGAATCGACGTATCCACGGTGTTCAGGTTGATGGTGAGCGCATTGACCGACTTCTGAGTCGCTACGCGGCTCAATATGACCGGTACGTACCGCCGAAGCCCGACGTCGGCCCTTTCGTCGCCAAGGATATCACTCAGCGTGCCAACAACACCGTCGCCAAAGGTAACCAGGGCATCCCGGGCGCACTTGCGCCGGCGTCTGTCTTTGAGATTCTCGATCAGTGTGGGAACGAATACCCTGTTTTTTGTGGTACCCATGCTCAACAACACCTGATCCGCAACGGCGCCTGTGTGATCCTCGAGCAGGCCGAACAGGAACTTTTCCACCGGTACCGCCAGTTTCCGTTCCCCGAACGCGCCTGCCGCTTTTGCCGCCTCGATCAGGATTTCGTTGCCACCGGCCCCCTCCGGAACGGATTCGATCATTCTTCTGGTGTTGTCGCCGGTGACCGCGTTCATCTGTGCATCCGTGCCGTTCTCTCCGATATAACGCAGGAGTGTCGCCGCGACCCGGGGTTCCGTTTCGAATCGCCCGTTGAACATTTCGACGGGATCAAAGCCGGCGCGTTCCGCCAGGAACCGGACGGCGGCCAGCCTTGTTTCAGGGTCAGCATCCTGGATCAGCGGTTCGATCACCGGCGCAAGCGCCTCTGATCCGCTGTGAGAAATCACCCGAATCGCCCTGAGC
>CAYUDF010000359.1:490-4377 GCA_964443465.1 uncultured bacterium | reverse complement strand
GAGTGTAACCAGCAACGCCATGTCAAGCGATCGATCGAATACTGCTTCATCCGTCATGTTGGTGAAGTCAGAAATCAACAACCAGTCGCGCTCGGCAAATCCAACAGCCGGCTGTCGGTTGAGCAGAATAACAACCGCCACGATCACAATCACCGCCGCGGCGGCAATCCAGGTTACCTTTGAGTTGAATCGGAAGCGGCTGGCCAATCCGAGCACCGGAGGTATCGGAATGGCCGGTGTCTCCGCAACCGTGTCCGGGGCCACGGCCGCCACATCGGCCGCTTCGGCTTTTTTCGCCGCCTCTACCGCCGACCTGGATGCTTCTTCAATAAGCCCGGCCCGGATACCCCTCAGGTCGTCCAGAAGTTCCGCCGTGTTCTGGTAACGGTGCTCCCAGTTTTTGGACATCGCTTTGGAGACAACCCGATCGATTGATCCGGGCGTATTGGAATTCACCGAAGTCAGCGCGGGCGGTTCGTCGTTGAGAATCGAGGAAACTATTGCGGAGTCGTTTTTACCGCGAAATGGTAGACGACGGGTGATCATCTCGTACAGCAACACACCCAGCGACCAGATATCGGTTTGAAAATCGACGTCTGTATCGTTGATCTGTTCGGGCGACATGTACGCCACAGTGCCCACAGACAACCCGTCCCGCGTTATCCTGGTTCGGTTCGGCAGTACCGCCTGCCCGAAATCGGTAATTCGAACCCCGCCCACGGTGGTCACCATAATGTTGGAGCTTTTGATGTCCCGGTGAACAACCTGGTTGGCGTGGGCCACCTGCAGGCCTTCCGCAATCTGGATGGCGTAATCTACGGCGATCCGGGGATCGAGCGGGTTCGCTCGCATCAACTGGTCGAGGCTGCGCCCGCCGATAAACGCCATCGAAATGATCGTGTAATCGTCCATCTGTAGGACTTCATAAACCTTGCAGATGTTGGGGTGATCGACGGCCGCGGCGGCCTCGGCTTCGCGGTGAAAACGCGCCCGCGTGTGTTCATTGCCCAGTCTTTTTCTTGGTAGAAACTTAAGGGCAACGATACGTTTGTTTTCGAGATCCTGGGCCTTGTACACCACTCCCATCCCGCCTTCACCCAGTTCTTCCAGGATCTTGTAGTGGGCAATCGTCTGGCCGATCATGTTTTCCCCCTCTGGACGGATTACCGGTCATTTTCGGACTGGAGCGCCCGGACCATCTTGACGCCGCTAGTTTAGCGGCGCCGGCCATAGGCGTCAAAGAGGATTCGGTGAATGCTATTCCGGCAGATCTTTGCCGTCAAGGACAGCGTTGACCAGTTTGTCGGCTTCCTTGTTCTTCGCACGGGGGATATGTGTCAGGGCGACCGACTGGAACTCGGACACCAAATCGCAGGCTCGGGCATACAACGGCTTCAGCCCCTCGTTTTTCACTTTGTAGGTCCCTTCCAGCTGGCGTACAACCAGTTCGCTGTCCATTCGGACCTCCAGCTTCTTGGCTCCCAGCTGCCCGGCCAGTTCGAGCGCGTATATCACGCCCTCGTATTCCGCCTGGTTGTTGGTCGCCCGCCCCAGCAGTTTGGCCCGGCGGAGCAGTTCGTTACCGTCGCCGTCGAAAACCACAACGCCACAGGCGGCCTGTCCGGGGTTACCGCGGGATCCGCCGTCACAAAAAACGACTGCTTCCGGCAGAGAACCCTTTGGTTGTCGTTTTATATCCGGGTTGTTTTTCTGATGGTGGAGGTGGACAGCCAGATCCGACATCAGCCGCCCGGCCTGGCCGGGATCGATACCGGCCTCTTTCAGAGCGGCATCCAGAGTTTTGCCGTCGGCGAAGGCCCTGAGTGCATCCGCCAGTCTCCCGAGTAATAAACGGTCAGTCGACATAATAAATCAGCATCCGCCCGCAGGCCTGGCAGGTGAGCAACTTGTCATTTTCCCGAATTTCTACGACCAACTGCGGCGGCAGCTTGGCGCCGCAACCACCGCAACCACCGCCTTCAACACGTGTGGCGGGCAGGTGGCCCAGATTGTCGAGCAGACGTTCGTATTTCTTTCTAAGCGGGGCGTCGATCTCACGCAGAAAAACCGGTTTCTCATTGTCCAGCCGCTCGATCTCTCCCGTCAAAAAGGCCTGGCGCTGTTTGAGTGTGTCGATCACGCCGGTTTTCTCTTCTTTGTCTTCGGCAAACTTTTTCAGATCGGCCTCGTGGTCGGCCTTGTGACCGTCCAGTTCATCCATCAATACCAGCAAGCGTTCTTCCCTGGAATCGATCTCACCCTTGAGGTTTTTAATCTCGCTCTGACAAGCCTGGTACTCCTTGTTCGTTTTCGCCTGCATCAGGTCACCCTGGAATTTTGTGATTCGGGCCTCGTTGTCCTGGAGTTCGACTTCCAGTGAACGGCGTTCTTTTTCTTTTGTTTCGAAGTCCGCAACCGACTTCTGTTCCGCCTCCGCAACCGTGGCCAGCACTTTTTCGGCACGGTTTAGCTTTTCAGGTAAGCGGGACAACTCGCCGCGAAATTCCGTTAAAACCGAATCCAGTTTCGCGACTGATACCAGGACGGTCAGGTCGTGTTTCAAATCGGCCATTGTGTTCCAGCTCCATTCATAAAACAAAAAAGCTCCCCCGGATGGAGGAGCTTCAAGCGCGAACGGATACGCACTGGGCCTGCGGCCCGGCGTTTCGCAATATTTTAATCGATGCGCTCATCAGGCGTAGGACTGTATGCCTTTGCCACCGCGGTGTCAAGCCTCGTTCAGCATATGCAGCTGCCATAGCTCCTTGTCCGACATGTTGAGCATGGGAGAAATCGCGAGAAGGCCCGTTCGGCCGATGCTCTTCTCCAGGTACTTCAGTTCGGTGAGCCGATCCTCGATGTCCGCGTCGCGCTCGGGCTTGAAGCCCGCTTCGCGCATCAGCAAAATGCCCTTTGCCCGCACGGACAACTCCAGATGTATCCGCAGCATGCAAAGCATGTCCACCACCACTTCACCGGGAAATCTATTCTGAAGCGATTTCAGGTATTCGCCGATCCGCGATTCGGATGATTTTCCCGTGTTGATCAGTTCGAGGAGTTCCTGGTCGGTATCAAACCGGACACCCAGCCATTCACGCGTTTTTCGTTCGCTGATACGAAACGTGAACGCAACAACCACCGACAGAACCGCCACAATCATCACGGGCGCATACTGGGCGGGCACAATAAAATGATTAAAAAAAGAGTGTATACCGGCGGCAATAAGAAAACCGGGAATATAGACGACGAACCGGTTAGAACCGTAACGCGAGACGAAGTGCTGCGACACGATACTCATAATCGCCGTAACTCCGCCGTGCATGATCGCTGTTCCAAAACCACGGACGACCCAGACGATCATCGGCCTGTCTCCCAGGTCGGTAAATACCTTGGCGTTTTCAATCAATGCAAAACCGGCGCCGATCGCAAAACCATAGATGAGCGCGTCCACCATAAACGCGATTCGCCTGCGCCTGATCAAATAAACGAGAAACACCGATTTGAGCGCCTCTTCGACAAGCGGTGATCCGTACCACGTGTACTGCGTCCACGAAATATTCGCCAGGCGCTGCAGGGCGGGATTAACGAATGAACACACGACGGCCACCGCACAACCGAACAGAATTGCCCGCAGGATCCACCTCAAGGGGATCAGCTTGTAGCTGTCAATAAGCACCAGCGCAACCAGGAAAAATATTACCGGCAGCAGTGCTATTGAAAGTCCAACAACAGCATCCAAATAACGTGCGCTCCGTTGTTTACCTCTACCCTTCGCCAAAATTTGATAGCTCAGGGTGCAGTGCGATTATTGCCTCAACATTATTGTGCACCGCTACCCTTCGCCAAAATTTGATAGCTCAGGGTGCAGTGCGATTATTGCCTCAACA
>CAYUDF010000359.1:0-390 GCA_964443465.1 uncultured bacterium | reverse complement strand
TTATTGTGCACCGCTAAAATATCTTAAGAGAAATCATGAATTCGTCGGAGTACGACTCGTTTTCCTCGAAGGCGGCGGCGTACCCGATAGAAAAGGTATAAGGAAGCGAGAAAAAAGAGACAAGTCTAATATTGAGTTGGGCTCCAACGTTGAACAGCTCACGGCTCAACGAGTCTTCGTCCAGGTTGGTCTTGATACCCGTCGCAAACAGCGCCAGATGGGCAGAATTAAGATAAAATGTCGGCGTACCGAAACGGCTGAACCGCATGGGCGGCAGCTCCCACTCGACGAGCAATCTGGCGTAGTTCGTCCCCCCCAGCGAGTTCAGTTCGATACCCGGAAACGCATAATGTTTTCTGTAACGATCCACATCGTTGTGATCGATCCAGT
>CAYUDF010000358.1:0-4384 GCA_964443465.1 uncultured bacterium | reverse complement strand
CACGACGTTGCGGCCCTTGGGGCCGAGCGTGATCTTGACGGCATTCGCAAGCTTGTCGACGCCGGCTCTCAGTTTTTCACGAGCCTCGGCATCGTAAATGATTTGCTTGGACATAATAGTTTTTCCTCCTGGAATCAGCATTCATTGCTGAATTAAACGATCGCGATAATGTCGTCTTCTTTCATGACATACAATTTTTCGGTACCGATAGTGTATTCCTGTGCGGCGTATTTGCCGAAAAGAACCTTGTCACCTTTTTTAACGTCGGGGGTAATCCTCTCGCCAGCGTTGTTGCGGCGGCCCGGGCCCACGGCGACGATTTCGCCCTGCTGGGGTTTTTCTTTTGCTGTGTCGGGGATGATGATTCCGCCCTTTTTCGTTTCCGGCTCGTCGATCGGTTTTACAATAACCCGATCCGCCAAGGGGGTGAGTTTCATTCGATTTCCTCCTGATTGGAACTTTGTGATAAAAATTAGCACTCTCAACATTAGACTGCTAAAACAAGATCAATATACACCCGCCTTTATACCTTTGCAAGAAAAAAAACGGCAAAGAACAAGTTTATATCTAATATTATAAGATATAGTATATGTACGAGGGTTCTATTCGGAAAATCAGTAGCGAAAGCCTGAGGCGTTCATTCCACGCCGACTGGAGGGTTCAGACTGGCGATCACGTAGATCCCCTTGAGAGTGAGGTCGGGATCAAACACCCACGATCTGGGCAGATGACCGCGGAGAACGTTTCCAAACCCGCCTGTGAGGTATTTGGGAGGTTTCACGCCGGTTGACGCGGCCAGATACCTCACGGACTCACGGATAGCTCCCACGGCGCCCAGGCTGGCGCCCAGCGTCATCGAAGGCTCGGTTGTATCAAACGTCTTCGGGAACGGAATACCCAGGTTGGTATAAGCAATCGCCGGCAGTTTGCTGGCGTACTGATTCAGCGCCCTCAGTGTGATAGACGGTCCCGCCGCAATGATCCCCCCGCTGAACCCGCCGTTCCGGACCAGGTCAACCGTAATGGCCGACCCTGCGTCTATGATAACCGCGTTTTTTCGTTTGAATCCAACCGCGCCGGCCGCCGCGCACAATCGATCCGTCCCGACCTGCGCCGGTACCGGCACGTCCAGTTCGAAGGGTAACCGGACCGTGTGGTCGATCACCTGGGGAACCAGGTCCAGTAATTTCCTCACCGCACCCACCACCAGGCCGTCCAGCGGGGGAACCACGGAGCTCAGAACCGCGCGTTCCACGGACAGCACCGAACTGGAAACACGCTGAATCACATCCGAAAGAGCCATTGTGTCGTAGCATCGCGTGAGGGGCAGGCTCTCACGGCCCAGTACGCCATTACGGTCCACCACTGCGCACTTGAGGCTGGAATTTCCAATGTCAATCGCCAGAATCATGGAAGCGAAATCACCTCTTCGCCGTACAAAAGCAGTGGATCTGAATCCCGCCCCGCAGACCTCACTCGCAAAGCGCCGTCGTTTTCGACCCCGTCAACGAGACAGGAGTGTACCGTTCCGGCGCGTTCAAAAGTGACCGGCCTTCCCCGAATGAGCAACCGTTCTTCATACAGCGTCCGGATCGGGGCGAATCCGTCTTTGCAGAATCTGTCGTACAGATCCTCCATTGCAACCAGTAAACCCGCGAGTATCGTCGTCCTGTTGTGGTTCGCCGACGTCAAAGTCGCGCAGGACACCGCCGTTTCGCGGCATTCGGGCGGGAAATCGTTTTTCCGCGAGTTTACGTTGATGCCGATTCCTACCGCCACCGCCGTGGAGGCATCCGGAATCGTAGGTTTTTCAGCAAGAATTCCGCCAATTTTTCCATCAGCCGTCACGACATCGTTCGGCCATTTGACGCCAATATTCACGCCCAGGTCGTCTGACAGACTTGAAGCGGCGGCGAGCGCCAGAACCAGCGTCACCGGCAACACGTCACTGACGGATTTATCGGGCCGGAGTAAGAGTGTGAAAAGCAGGTCTTTTCCCGGCAGGCTGTTCCAGACCCGGTCGAGCCGCCCCCTGCCCGCCGTCTGATAATCGGCCACAACCAGACACCCGTCGGGCTCTCCGCGCCGGATCAATTCCACGGCGACCCGGTTGGTCGAATCCGTCTGTGGATAAAAGTAGATACGCCGGCCAAATCGCCGGGTGGTCAGCCGCTCTGTTATCCGGGCCGGGACCAACCTGTCGACCGGTTCCAACTCAACCGACCTCCAGACTCATCGACAGAGCCGGTGCAGAATGCGTGAGGGCGCCGACGGAGATGAAGTCCACGCCGTTTTTGGAAAACTGTGCGACGTTTTTACACGTCACGCCGCCGGAAACTTCCACCTCCAGCTTCACGTCCGGATTTTGCTGCCTGAATTCGGCAATATGCCGGATGGCGGTATCGACCTGCGCCGGTGAGAAATTGTCCAGCATCACCCGGTCGATCGGCGCGCCCAGAATTTTCTGCAGAAACTCCAGAGAATCCACTTCCACTTCCACAAACCCGGGTTCCTTGCCCCGCATCGATTCGATCCGCGCGATGAGCGCGTCCGGTCCTCCAATGGCCCGCACGTGGTTCTCCTTGACGAGGACCATGGCGCGCAGATCCCGTCGGTGGTTCTTAGCTCCGCCGCACCGCACCGCGTACTTCTCCAGGTCCCTCCACAGCGGCGTAGTTTTGCGTGTATCCAGGATGGTTACGTCCGTGCCGCTCACTCGACTGGTAAACTCGGCGGCCAGCGTAGCGATTCCCGACAAACGCTGCAGAAAATTGAGCGCCGTGCGTTCGGCGGCCATCATTGAATTTGCGGGCCCCTCGATCCGGCTCAGTATATCCCCTTTCGAGCACCTGTCGCCGTCTCCAATAGTTGTTTCGCATTTGATCCGGTCGTCCATCTGGCGAAAAACTTCTTCCATTATCCCCATGCCGCACACAATACCGTCAGCGCCCGCGACCAGTTCCGCGGCTACCGGATCTTCCGTCAATCCAGCGTACTCTACGGTTGTATCTTCGAGCGCGCCGTCTTCCAGCAGAGCGGCTTCGACCATGGTCTTGACAGCAGAAAAATCCACACCTTCCACGGATACTCCTTAAGTAAAACTATCGGTCTTTGATCGGTCGCCGGTCGGGCCGGTTGCGTTTGCGCTCCGCCCGTTCTTCCGATTCCAGAACCAGTTGTAACCTGACTTCTTCAAGGCGATCCCTCAAGCTGGCCGCTTTTTCAAAATTCAGCGACCTGGCTTCTCTTAACATATCTGCTTCCAGCGCCGCCGCCAGATCTTCTGTCGCCGCGTGGTTGTCCAATATGATCGTGGCGCCGTCCACATTCCTGGCATCAGCGACCAATGTGCTCAGCCTCACTTCATCCAGGGTCTTCTTGATTCCCCGCGGCGTGATGTTGTGTTTCTTGTTGTAGGCAAGTTGCCGCTTTCTCCGACGATTGGTCTCATCCATGGCCCTGCGCATCGAATCGGTAATTTTGCTCGCGTAAAATATGACTTTACCTGATTCGTGCCGGGCCGCCCGCCCGGCCGTCTGAATAAGGCTTTTTTCACTCCGTAAAAAGCCTTCCTTGTCAGCGTCACAGACGGCGACCAGGGACACCTCGGGCAGGTCGAGCCCTTCCCGCAACAAATTGATGCCGATCAAAACATCGAACTCTCCCAGGCGCAACCCGCGGAGTATATCCACCCGTTCAAGGGCGTCAATATCAGAATGAAGATATCGCACCCTGATCCCCAGCGAAGAGAGGTAGTCGGTCAGTTCTTCCGCCATGCGTTTGGTCAGAGTTGTCACCAGCACGCGTTCTTCGGATTCTACCCGCTGTCTTATTTCCTCCACCAGGTCATCGATCTGGTCGTCCACGGGCCGAACGGTGATTTCGGGGTCTACCAGGCCGGTCGGCCGAATGACTTGTTCGACGATCTCTCCGCCCGCACGCTTCAATTCGTACTCCGCCGGCGTGGCGCTCACGTAGATGAAATGCGGGATAAGCCCGTCGAATTCCTCGTAACGAAGCGGCCGGTTGTCCAGCGCCGAGGGCAGACGGAAACCGTGTTCGACCAGCGTTTTCTTGCGCGAGCGGTCTCCGTTGAACATACCACCAATCTGGGGAACGGTAACATGCGACTCGTCAACAATAAGCAGAAAATCGTCGGGGAAAAAATCGAGCAGCGTCATCGGTCGTTCACCCGGTTTGCGCCCCGAAAGGAACCGGGCGTAGTTTTCGATCCCGGTACAGAATCCCATTTCGTCCATCATCTCCAGGTCGTACAGCGTCCTCGATTCGAGCCGCTGTGCTTCGACCAGCTTGTTGGCGGCGCGTAATTCCTTCAGCCGGACGACCAGTTCTTTCCTTATATTTTTAACGGCCTGTTTCAGCA
>CAYUDF010000357.1:0-4389 GCA_964443465.1 uncultured bacterium | reverse complement strand
CCGGCGGGGGCGTTCCCATTTTTGGGGCGGATAACGCTATCGGGGGAGCGCCGGCGCCACCACGATCATTTTTTCGCGCTCACACAGGACCTGCCCGGCGCGGGCTCCACGTGGTTTTCGGACATATTTACGTAAAGTGTAGATCACGGGGACCAGCCCGCTGTGCCGGGCTTTCGAATGGAACGCGGCGATCGCGGCTGTCTGCTCGAGGATTTTGGCCGGTGGAGCCCCGGGATTACCTCGGGCTTTCAGTACCACGTGGGATCCCGGAACGTGCTGGGCGTGAAACCACAGGTCGGTCGGGGCGGCACGGTGAAACGTCAGTTTGTCGTTCTCCTGGTTGTTTCGGCCGACGAGGACAAACCACATGTCGTCCAACTCGTACCGTCGAAACCCCGACTCATTTTCTGATTTCACAGCAGCGGTTTTTAGCTTACGTGGACTTTTAAGACCGCGTGTATTGTTGAACGTCTCGGATAGAGCGTTTAATGCGGCGGCGAAGGAAGACACGGACTGTACGTCGGAAACCGTCTTGCGTAACACCTCGATCTCAGCGCCAATATCGTCGATACGCCGGCGTGTGTGTTGTTTGCTCCGTTCCAGCTTGGAAGCAAGTTTGAACCGTTTTTGAATCTGCTTTGCCACGGGTACGGCGGGATCCAGTTCGATGTGGAGGGTGGTTTCCGGGGCGTATACATCAGCCAGATCGACCGACAACACCCCGCTTTTGATCTGTGACTGGTATGCCGCCAGGGTTTCCGCTTCGCGGCGTATCTGTTCGTGGTCGGCGGCCCGCTCCAGTTCCGAATGCAACCGGGCCAGCAGCTCTACCCTGGACGACAGCCGGCGTGTAACCGGTCGCAGCTGTGTGCTCAAGATTTTGTCGCGGGCCTCTACCATCAGTACATCGCCCACCTCGCGGCAGGCTGCGACGGAGTCTTCAAACGGTCCGAACTGGCAAGATAACGACGGGTTGTTTTCGGCTGTTGGCGCCACCTTACCCGGTCGGCCGTGGGAAGCCAGATAAAACGGCCCGGAGGGCAACGACACCGGGGCGGAAGTGTGCTTTAAATTACCCGGTTGTGTGCGGCCACCCACAAACTGAATCACCGAATCACCGTGTGTCAATTCGGCGCGCCCCAGCGAGCCAAACAGAAAAATCCGCAGCAACAGCTGTTCGCCCGTTTCGCCGGCCGTTTCCATTCCGATTTCCAGCAACCGTTCTCCGGCCTGTCGATCCACGGACAGTAGGGTTGCGCCTGCCAGTTGCGGGAAACGAGAAACACAATCGACGCCGGCGAGCGGATCTTCTTTCGCCAGATAGCAGAACGGCCCCGGCGTCTCCAGTAAAACCACCAGGAATCTGCGATCCAGGTGGGCGCCGACGGGCAGAACCAGCAGTGGACGGAGCCACCGTACCGGACCGAATGTGCTCCCGGTAAGACGATCCCGGATCGCGTCGACGAACATCTGTAGCAGGGAACTGTCCATGGCTTGTGGTCGATTGCCTTCTAAATTGTTATCTGCTCTTGCCTTACCTGTTGACACGGGGCGCCCGCGTGTGTAACATACAGGTTTGCCCCATCCGCCCCCCGTATTTCAAGGAGCAAACTACATGTTAATCAGTATGACCGGTTTTGGACAGGGAGAAGCTTCCGACGATGCCCATACTGTATCCGTCGAAATACGAACGGTAAACCACCGGTTTCTGGACTACGCGTTCAAACTACCACGTGTGCTCAATGCCCGCGAGCGCGACATGAAAGAACGTATACGCAAGGGGCTGGCACGGGGACGTATCTACGTGACGGTTTCGGTCGAGAGCGAAGCTGCTGACCGTAACGTCCAGATCAACGCGCCGGTGCTGGAACAATACCTGAAACTGCTTCGGGAATTTGCCGAATCACGGAATGTCGGTGGCGAGATTGATATCAATACACTGGTCCAGTTGCCCGACGCCATCGTGACCAAGGAAGAGGAAAACGATATCCAGACGCTGTGGCCACTGGCGGAAAAAGCGTTGGACGCGGCGGTGGAACAGTGCCGCCAGATGCGGATCGTCGAAGGAAAGGCCCTGGAAGAAGACCTCGTTGCCAGGATGAAAACCATCGACGGGACGGTTGGGGCGATCGAAAAACTGGTACCCGGTGTGTCGCAGCGTCACGCCGATTCGTTTCGCAAACGGATCGAACAGCTGATGGGAGACGCAACCGTCGACGAAGACAGGCTGACGACCGAACTGGCATTGATGGCCGACCGCCTGGACGTGAGCGAGGAACTCACTCGGCTGCGCAGCCATATCGCCCAGTTCAACCAGACCATAAAAAACGGCGGAGAGGTTTCGAAAAAGCTCACATATCTCCTTCAGGAACTACACCGAGAAGCATCAACCATCGGGGCCAAGGCGTCTGATTCAGAGGTTATTCAACACGTTGTGGCCCTCAAGGAAGAAACCGAAAAACTACGCGAACAGGTTCAGAATCTGGAATGACAAGACATAGCGCTGCATTTCCCATCGTGATTTCGGGTCCGTCCGGAGTGGGCAAGACCACACTGGAAGACCGCGTGGTGGCGGCCGACCCGCTGCTGACTTCGTCGGTCTCGACGACCACCCGGGAGGCACGGGACGACGAAGAGCACGGCGAGGACTACTTTTTTGTATCGCGTAAGAAGTTTGAGCTGTCGAAGAAAACCGACATGGTAGAATGGGCGGAGGTGCACGGGGAATATTACGGAACTCCACGGCCGTTTGTTGAGGCGGAACTGGCCGTGGGGCACGATGTGCTTCTGAATATTGATGTCCAGGGTGGAGAATCTGTAAAAAAGATCTTTCCCCGTTCGGTAATGATATTTATCTTACCGCCATCGTTTGACTCTCTCAAAGAGAGGATTCTCAGGCGGGGGGCGGACGCGACCATCGATATCGACGTCCGTATGGCAAACGCCATCAAGGAGATAACGGCCTCTGACAAGTATGATTATATCGTTGTAAACGACGACCTGGAGCTCGCCGTGGCGCAGATCCAGTCGATTATCGAAGCGGAACGGTGCCGGAAAGACCGGTGCGACAGCGGTTTTATTGACAACCTGATTAAACCGGCACACCAGTAGATTATCCGCGTTTTATCCGACGATCCAACAGGAGAGAGAACGGCTATGCCAACCTCAATCGACAAACTGGTCCTGATCGAAAAGATCACTGCAAGAATCACCAACCGGTACGAAGCGATTCGTGTGATGGCCAAGGAAGCGAGACGGCTCAATTCCCTCATCATCCGCGGCGCGCAACCGGACGAAGATTTCAAACCCACCACGGCCGCCCTCAATCGGGTCATCGAAGCCAAGGTGAAGTACGAGTACGTCGAGCGCGACGAATCTTCGGACGAACTGTTTGAAGGAAAAGAATAGCCGTTTCCCCCGGTCCTACGGCTTTATCCGCGCGGAGCTTTTCATGAGTCTCCAGCAAAAGAAGATCCTTCTCGGCGTAACGGGCGGTATTGCCGCCTACAAAGCCGTTTATCTGCTTCGTCTGTTCAAACGCGCCGGTGCCGATGTATCCGTCGTTATGACGGAATCGGCGTGCGAATTTGTGACCCCGCTCACATTTGAGGCGCTGTCAGAACACCCGGTCCATGTCCGGATGTTCGGCAATCAATCCCAGGGTACAGTATCTCCCATCGAACACATTGACCTGGCGAAGTGGCCGGATCTGGTAGTCGTTGCGCCGTGTACGGCCAATACGATTGCGAAGTTTGTGCACGGAAAAGCGGACGATCTGCTCGCCACGCTGGTGACGGCGTACCGCGGCCCGGTTGTGATCGCACCGGCGATGAATGACGGCATGTGGCAAAACGAAGCTAACCAGGACAATCTGCGGATTCTATCGAACCGCGGCTACCGCGTGGTGCCACCCGAATCGGGAGATCTCGCGTGCGGTTACGAAGCGACCGGCCGTATGGCGGAACCGGAAACAGTTTTCGATCTGGCGAGCAACGTGCTCCTTTCGGACTTCACCGGTGTCCGGGTGCTGGTGAGCGCCGGGGGTACCGAGGAGGACATCGACCCGGTGCGCGTGATCTCCAACCGGTCATCGGGCAAAATGGGTTTTGCCATCGCCGAAGCGGCCCGCGATATGGGCGCCGAGGTGACGGTGGTCGCCGCCAATACTGCTGTTTTACCGCCACACGGGGTGGAAACGGTACGGGTACGGACGTCGGCGGAGATGTCCAGCGCGCTGAAAGACCGGTTCAAAGACGGGCACCTGCTGGTGATGGCCGCGGCGATCTCGGATTATCGCCCGACGGCGCCGTCCGCCTCCAAGGTCAAAGGTGATACTCTGGAGGTCCAGTTCGAACGCACGGAAGATATTCTTGCCGCGCTGGGCCGGGA
>CAYUDF010000356.1:0-4391 GCA_964443465.1 uncultured bacterium | reverse complement strand
TCGGTCCAATGGTATTTACTCAGGAAGATGTTTGTAAGCGGGATCAGAAATCGCCCACAGCGGCCACACCGGTGGCGGATTGGGGAACCGCCACCGGTGTTTTTGTGCTACTGGCTTCCGTCCGACACCGTTACTGAATAGGAATAGTACATCGGCAGTCCCTCGCCCCAGTCCTCGCTGCCTGAACCGGAATCGGTGGCGTCGTTTGCCCGCGCCGGCGATGCAACAATATGTGTTGTGATAATCGATCCCTCGAGGCCGCCGTAAGGGGGATACGGAATCGGGATATCCTGGTCGTTGAAGCGGCATGTGAGCACAAACGACAGCGGCATCAACCCGTTGGGAACCACGGTAAACTGGAGATTTTGTTCAGTCGCGGTTCCCGTAACTGTAAAACCATAGGCCGGCGCCGAAAGGCTGGTTAATTCGCAGTTACCTCCCGGCGTAATGGTCACATTGTGGGTACCGGTACCCGTGCCGGAGATAACGCCCTCATTGATATCAAAGTTAAAATTGATCGTGAGGACATCGGCAAACTCCAGCAAAGGAGGACTGGGCAGCGGATGGCTGAAAGTTATCACTATCGTGCCGGTCCACCCGCCACCAACGTCGATCGTTGCGCTCGCCTGCACCGTCGCTGCATTGTCTTCACCTTCGCAAGCGTCATAGTAAGCCTTGACCGTCGCCTGCCCGTCGCGGTCCGGGGCGTTGTACATCGTCTGGGCCTGCCCGGCCGGACTGGTGACCGCCTGGTCGGATGTGATTTCACCGTCACCGAAACATTCGAACTGGATCGTCTGACCGGGGTACGGGAGCGCACCGCATTTCAGCGTGGCTTTTACCGTGCTGGACTCTCCCTGTTGGACATGTGAGGGATCGGCCGTGACGGTCAGGGCGGGCGCTGTACATTCATAATAGATCACAACGGTAGCGTCGATGTAACCGCCCGACGTGTGGCCGGTGCCGCATTCAGCTGTGTACACAAACATGATCGACTCGTCGGCTTTTTCCCCTTCGCGTATAAAATCGCCCGCCCAGTTACCGTCAATTTCGACGCCGATATCAAAATCAATACCGGTAACTTCCTTGCACTTGTTTTCGTATATTCCCTTGTCGCCAACGTTGGCGATGTCCCGCTTGAACTGTTCGACAAAACCGCTCAACACGCTGGACGGATCGCCGCCTGCGCACAACTCATCGTCGATATCGCCAAACAAACCGCCGTTCCCTTTGCCGAACCCGCCGAACACGGAAAAATGGGTGACCTGCGCGCTGAACGATTTACCGTCGGCGGCCACCGTTGCGATAAATTCGGTTTGCGCCCACGCCGTTTCAACGTCGTCCCATACATACAACGGAAACTGGTCGCCCGGTGTGAGGTCCTGGCTGCACGGGATGGTCACCGTCGCCGGTACGGCAAACTGGGTACCGTGGGGACCAAACATCGCTCCGCCGAGATAGTCGGGGACCGGTCCTGTTGGGTTGGGGCAGGCGCCCGCCAACTTGTACGTCGCCACGTCGATCGCCGTTTCCGCCGCAAGCGCGCCGGCCGGGATTGTCACGCTGGCGCCACCCGCGTCACTCACCGTACCCCCGGCGGAGCCGATTGTACCCGTCCCGGGCCCGTCAGCGACGGGTCCAGTGGTATCGTCGCCGCTACATGAAATGATGGTCAGGAGAACCAACAACCCGACCAGAATTGCCACCACGCCGCAAAATACGTAACTGTTTGTGATTAATAGCTTTCTGAAATTCGATTGCATGACTCCGGCGACCTCCTGAATAGATCTCTCCTGTTGTATTGACAAAGTGCGTAACTGTAGTGTGAGACAGGGATACGGCGGGAAATGACACAGAAAATCATCTTGTCGCATAGATCTGTGCTATCGTAGATACAAGACATCGATATGATTAAGGGAGTTATTTTTTCTTCGGCAACTGTCGACGGGTTTACATAACAGGGGGCGAAAAAACATGAAAAGCAAACTTAACCACGTGATTGGAGCGCTGTTGCTGATGGCCTGTTTCAGCGCCCCGGGGTACGCGGCCAACAAGGAGACGATCAACACTGTCGACGCCTGGATCGGCGAAAACACCGTTACGGTGCATGTCTTCTGTCACAACGAAACCGGCTTGCTGGAATACTTCAATCTGATCGTCTTTGACGATACGCGGCTGGAATATGCGGGTATCACCGCTGACCGTGGCGGGCTGTGGTACGGCACGTATCCGACAGAAGTGGTCGGCAACCACATCTACGTACATGGCGTCGCCAGCGCTCCCTCCTATTGTACCAATCCCGACACGGGCGATCCCGGCGCTGCCCTGTTCCATATCACGTTTAACGTCAAACCGGGTGCGAACGCGGGTCTCGCCCCGGTTTACTTCGCCTCGGAGGGCATATGGGACGGCCACTGGAACGACTGCAGCGGTTACCAGGTAAATCCGACGCCGGACTACCACAACGGCGGAGTGAATATCCTGGGGCACGCGGGTTTCGTTACAGTTGGGTCCGATTCAGCGGGCGCCGGAGAACAAGCGGTCGTAGACGTGTACATGCACAATGATCTCGACGTGTTCGAGTATTTCCACCAGATCCTGTTCGAGGATGCGGCGGCGGACGTGGATTCGATCGTCGCATCGCGGGGTCTTCTACACTACGGTTTTTATCCGACCCACGTGTCGGGTGATACCGTTTTTGTCCACGGCTGGGCCGGTAGCGGCGGCTGTTTTTACGAGGCCCCCACGTGGCCCGGGCAGGTCCTGTATCGTATCTATTTTACAATGGCCGCCGGAGTCCCGCAGGGGTACTCGATGCCACTGCTATTTCGTTCGGGTGATATGACGTGGAATCACTGGGTGGGTTGCGACCTGACCACCACCGACACCTTTGAGGCAACGGACGGATGGGTGTATGTCCCCGTTGCCACCGGTATCGGCGCCAACCGTCCTGTAGCGGCGGTCCGATTCGGCTCCGTCACCCCCAACCCGACATCCCGCGGTGCCGTTGCCAGTTATTACCTGGCGGAACCGGGACACGTTGAAGTAGACATTTACAATGCAACGGGGAGAAAGACCCGGGTCCTGCAAAACGGCTCTTTTGTCCGGGGGTGGCACGATGTGAGGTGGGACGGCGCCGATGAGACCGGTTCACCGGTCCCCAGCGGTGTATACTTTTACCGGCTCCGCAACGGATCGGCCATAATCAGTAAAAAACTTGTAATGATCAGATAACCCGGATCCCGACTCCAGCGGGTGACAGGATCTAGTTGTATATATCCACCAGGCTGCGGACCTTGATTTCCGGGCCTCGATCTCGACGGGTCTCCGCCGGCTCAAAATCGACCGTCACGGTCTCGCCGGGCAATATATCAAAATAGTTATCTGAAAAAAATCCGTCGATATCACAGGACAGAAAGACGTTTTTAGCGAGGTGTTTTGAAGTCAGCGTAATCCGGTAGCCGTCCTCCACCGGAGTCACCGACCAGGTAATCCCCGGTCGGGGCAGGGTGAGCTCCTTTGCGGGTGCAAAGTAATGCAGGGCCCTCGACAACGTTTGGCCATCCACTTCCAATTCCGCCACCAGGACGGTATTTGCAGGCACCCCGCCAGAATTTCTCGCGAGATACAGACCGCTCGAACCCGGCGGTAAAACTACCGAAATTCTATTTTCGTCAAGGACTTCCCCGTAAAAGGAAACAAGCATGACCGATAACATCGCGCTCAACGGCGAAAGGCGGTCCGAAATACAGAAAACGTTGATTCTCCCGTTTTCCCCGGTGACAGAAACCAGTACGTCGTTAAAGGCGTTTTTGACGAAATAGTGCAGCGCTTTCCACCTGCCGTAATAATCCCGGCTGGACCACGACGTCGCCGGCCAGCAGTCGTTCAATTGCCAGTACAACGTACCCATGCAGTACGGCATCGCTCTCCGGTGAGCTTCTATCGCCCGCTTTATTCCCTCTGCCTGCAGCAACTGACTGACATACACAAAACTCTCGAGAGAGTCGGGAACCCCGTACGCTTCCCCCATATGTTTCTTTATGATCTGGTTACCCGTGCGGTGTTTCTGGTGGGAGCGCATCGCAACGGAATCGAGTCGCCGGTCCGATCCACCGGTGAAGGATTGAATGGTTCGAAAGTCGGGCAGGGACTGAAACCCGTACTCACTCATGAACCTGCCCACGGCCTTGTCGTACACATCAAACGGTTCCCCGCCCCACCACACACCCCAGTAGTGTGAATCACCCTGCTGAAAATTTTCTTCGTGCCCCCAACCGTACAGTGGAGAAGAAGGCCAGTAAAACCTCGTCGAGTCGTAGACTCCGACCACTCCGGGTAGCAGATTGTGAAACACCTTCTCGTAGTTACGCCAGATCTCCGCGGAATCG
>CAYUDF010000355.1:0-4394 GCA_964443465.1 uncultured bacterium | reverse complement strand
GCATCCGCCGGAATGCCCGCCGGAGAAAAGCGGACAATCGAGCGCGATGTGGTTCGGCACCAGAGGCTATCGCAACTGGTATTCACTCGCTGGTGCCAGGTAATGGTACGTTTCGAAAAATCGATGTACGAATCACCCGGCCAGGATCTGAATGAACTGTGGTGGAATCTGGTGGAGAACTACCAGATGATAAGCCGTCCCCCCGGGCGGAACGAACCGGACTGGGCATCAAAAATTCACGTCGTATCGGCGCCCGCTTACTACCATAATTACATGCTGGGGGAACTGCTGGCGTCGCAGATGTTTCATTATATCCAGAACACGGTTCTAGATGGTAAAGCGGGCGGTACCATCCCGGTCGGTCGAAAGGAAATCGGTTTATATCTCGTCGAAAACGTATTCCGTCCCGGCAAAAGATACCACTGGGACGAACTGATACGCCAGGCGACGGGGGAGCCACTCAATCCCGGCTATTTTGTCGACCAGTTTTTCACACGCTGAAAATCGATCCCCGGCCATCCAACCGGCATTAGTCTTCCCTGAAAAACTGCTCCGCTTTCTCGACCAGGTCACGATTTCCCATATAAACCGGTGTGCGCTGGTGGAGGATTTCCGGCTCAACCTCCAGAATCGGCCCATGACCCGTGGAGGCGTAACCGCCGGCCTGTTCGATCAGGTATGCCATCGGAACGGCTTCGTATAACAACCGCAATTTTCCGTTCGGTTTTTTGGGGTCCCGCGTGTCGGCCGGGTAGTAAAACACCCCACCACCAAAAAGCGTCCGGTGTACGTCGGCCACCATCGACCCGATATATCTCAGTGACAGTGCCCGTTCCGCTCCCTCTTCGCCCTGCAACCACCGTGTGTACTTCCTCACTGGTTCCGGCCAGTACTTGGTGTACCCCTGGTTAACGCTGTAATATTTAGGTTTTGATGGCAACTCGACATTTGGATGGGACAGCAGAAATTCACCGATACTCGGATCCAGCGTAAACCCGTTGACGCCGTTTCCAGTGGTATATACAAGCATCGTGCTCGATCCGTATACCAGGTAACCCGCCGCAACGATATCGGTCCCCTTCTGCAGCACATCATCCAGTGTCCCCGGACCCGATTCACTCTTCCTGCGGTGGATCGAAAAAATTGTTCCGACGCTTACGTTGTAATCGATGTTGGAGGAACCATCCAGGGGATCAAATGACAAAACGTATTTTCCACTCTCGAACTGTTCGGGCACCGGTATGATGTCGGGGTCTTCTTCTGAAGCCATCACACACAACCGCCCCGTTGAAGCGCACAACTGGTACAGCGTGTTGTTTGCGTACACATCAAGTTTTTTCACTTCTTCGCCCTGCACATTGATGTGTCCCGCCGAGCCCAGAATGTCCGCCAGTCCCGCACGAGTGGTCCGGCTGGCTATCAATTTTCCGGCCAGGGCGATGTCCTGAAGAAGCGACGTCAGCATACCGGAAGCATCCGGAAACGCGGCCTGCTCCAGCAAAATGTGACGTTCGATCGTCATCACGCCCGATTGTGCGGTTTTGTCATCGTTCATTTGAAATCTCCTCCAGACTTCTTTTGAAATGGCAAACCGGATGGTTACGTTACAAACCACCCGGTCAATATTTGCCCGCTGAACATAGATTGCCCAACTAAAAAATAAAAGAAGAAGAAATAAAAACTATATTTTAAGTAAAATACCGAGATTGATAATACCGATGCCGATGTCTTCACCCGGTACGGGTTCTTCGTTGGGACCAAGCAACAGATTTGCCGGCGCAAAAGTGTCGCTGAATCCCCTGAGATATTTGAATTCCGCGTATACGTTCCACCGTTCGTTAACAGCGTATTCCATCCCGAGCCCGACCAGAAAAGCGGGACCGTCCGAGTCTTCCATTTCGTTCACCAGTGGGGGAGCGGATTCCAAAACGAGATCTTCTGCTGTTGCTTGAAACATACCGCCGCCAACAGTCACCGTCGGCATAATCCTGCTGTTTGGTAACGGGTAGTATTTTACGGCCGCGCCATACCACAGAGTTGTGATCGTCCCGCCGCTGATCTCGAAGACGCCGACCTCTCCGATCTCCTGCTGGGCGGGAATACCGCTGATACCCCACGAGGTGTAGGTTAACCAGCCCTGAATTTCTATCTGGGGAATAATCAGGTAACCAATCGAAATTGACGCGGGAATACTGGTGTTCCACAGGTTATTGAACGCTGACGGATCCATCGGCACGCCGATGCCGATGTCCACCGCGACGGAAACCTTATAGGGGATACGAAGCCAGTCTTCTTCCTGCGCAAATACGCCGGTTGCTGTCGTCATCAGCACAAGCGCCGCGATCAATATGGCGATGGTGCGTGTCATAATTCACTCCTCGATGGTTTAAATCGTCCCGGCTGGACACGGGGCGAAACCTGTGTAGCGATATGTCTCTTTAAATCAGGGGGGATACCGATCTCGTGGGGCCACCCGATCCGTATCAAGGCGCTATAATAACGCAAATATATATTCGCCGCAACTCAATCCCTCACCAGTTTGTCTCTATCTATAACATATTATTATATAACAGGATAAGAGTATTCAGATCGATTCTCCGCCTATAAATACAGCTATCCCTTGATCACACCCACAGGCCTGATCCGGACAACTCTGTGGAGCAACCCCGCACCCTGCATCACATCCACCACCGCGGTGACGTTTTTATACGCTTCGGGCATTTCCTCAGACAACGTGCGCCGGCTACGCGCGGCCACCGTTACACCACGATCCGCCAGCTCCGACTGGATCGACCGGCCCTTGCCCCTGCGGATGGCCGCGCGCCGGCTCAACCTCCGGCCGGCCCCGTGGCAGGAGCTGTGGAAGGGGTGATCTTCACCCATTGCCGAGCCGACACATAAATAGGAAGCCGTCCCCATGTCGCCCGGCACCAGTACGGGCTGCCCCACCTCGCGATATATCGGCGGTATACGCGAATCACCCGGCGGCAGCGCCCGGGTCGCGCCCTTCCGGTGAACACACAGCTTTCTGCGCCGGTTCCCCACCTGGTGGTGTTCAACTTTAGCGATGTTGTGTGATATGTCATACAGCAACCGGAACCCGAGTTGCTCGGGCCGGCAGCCGAATGCGTCGGCGATGGCGCGTTGCCCAAGGGTCATTACAACCTGACGGTTGGCCCACGCGAAATTGGCCGCGCCGGCCATGCCGGCCAGATAATCCCTGCCGACATCCGAAGACAACGGGGCGGCGGCCAGTTGACGATCCGGCAGTGAAAACGAAAATCCGGAGGCCGCACCGGCCATCGATCTTAGAAAATCCGTACATACCTGGTGGCCGAAACCGCGTGACCCGGTGTGTACCATGACGGTGACATCGTCTTCTTCCAACCCGAACACACGGGCTGTTTCAGCGGAGTAGACTTTTTCCACGTATCCAATTTCAAGAAAGTGGTTGCCCGATCCAAGCGATCCCAACTGGCGTCTCCCCCGTTCTATGGCCCGCTCGCTTATAACGTCGGGATCCGCGCCGGCCATTCGACCGTTATCTTCCGTGTACTCCAGGTCGGTTTTACAGCCGAATCCCCTGTCCACGGCGAACCGGGCTCCCTGGCGAATCACTTTTTTCATCTCGCCGGCATTCAAATGACCCATTCCGGATTCGTGGGGGTTCGCGCCGCATGGAACGGTCTTGAACAGGTGCTTTATGATGTTGTCCATTCTCCCCGTGACTTCGTCGCGTTTCAGGCCAGCCGCCATCATCCTCACACCGCAGTTGATGTCGTACCCCACACCTCCGGGCGACACAACTCCGTCTTCGTCAAACGCGGTAGCGGCAACTCCACCGATGGGAAACCCGTATCCCAGGTGCACGTCGGGCATGGCCCACGAATATCCGACCACGCCGGGCAACTGCGCAACGTTTTTTACCTGTTTGAGACAATCGCCCTCGAGGATTTCCGCCAGCATAGCCTCGCTCGAATATATACGACCGGGCACACGCATGTCGCCGACACGCGGTATCTCCCACACGTATTCGCTTCTCCGAATGAGGTCCACGATATGATACCTTTTATTTTTTCGACCGGATCTCGATCGTGATTTTTGAGAGTTCATCGGGCGCGAAAAAAGCCATCGCGCTGCCGCCGGGAAAAACAATCTCCAAGCGGCCCCAGCTGTTCATCAACGCCGCCGGCGTTCCCTGCGGGCATTCCGCGTAATACCGTTTCACCGAACCCAGGTCACGGCCTGACACGCTGGCGTAAATCCCCGAAGTTTCAGATGAACCGAATGCCCGATCGAGGTGCGCCCCAAGTATCGCAAAAAGAATGTTGCCGAACGAGTCCGCGTGACGGGCCACGCCGCACACAGAACCCGGCTGCACGTCCACATCGGGA
>CAYUDF010000354.1:0-4398 GCA_964443465.1 uncultured bacterium | reverse complement strand
ACTGTAACATAAGGCAGCACCTTCCCCGACCAGATGGAGGGTTGGCCGATACAGATGAACGAAGAAACAGTCAGCTCTCCTGTGATAGGCGATATCGACGGCGATGGTGATCTCGAAATTATTCAGGGTAACGAGAAAATCTTCGCGTGGCACCACGACGGGAATGAACTCGTCGACGGTGACGCGGATGGACACACGTGGGGAATCCTGACGACGTCCGGAAACGAGTTTGTCGCCCCGTTGGCGCTCGCGCAGGTCGACGGTCTGCCCGGCAGGGATATCATCGCCGCGTCCCGTGATACGCGCGAAGTATACGTATTCAACTACCTGGGTAACGTGGTTGCCGGCTGGCCCCAGCCGGTGGAAAATACGATTCGTGCCGCCATGTCGGTGGGAGACCTCGACGGAAACGGTGAGATTGAAATTATCGCCGTTGACGAGTCGGGCGTGATCTACGCATGGGGCGTGGATGGATTGGAGTTTATAGACGGTGATTCGAACCCGTTGACAGCCGGTGTGTTCTACCGTCTGCCGGGCTGCACATTTCAGTACTCATCTCCGGCGCTGGCTGACCTGGACAACGATGGCACACAGGAACTGATCGTGGGCTCGCAGTCGGATGAGCTGTACGTGATTGACCACACAGGTGCCGTGCTAACCGGATGGCCCATTGCCCTGACGAGTGACATTGGTGGTAGCCCCGCGGTAGGCGATATCGACGGTGACGGCGACCTCGAAATTGTTGCCAACTCCTACAATGGCCACGTTCGGGCGTATCACCACGACGGCACAATGTTGTGGGGCAAGTGGTTCAAGAACAATATCTACTTTGGCCCATCTCCGGCACTGGCCGACCTGGATGGTGACGGCAAGCTGGAAATGATTATACCGAGCGCCGACAAAAAAGTGTATTGCATCCGGTACAACGGCGCTCATCAGCCGGGCTGGCCGGTGGTTTATTCGGAGCAGAACTACACCGAATCATCGGCGGTGATCGCCGATATGAACGGTGACGGAAGCCCCGACGTGATTGTCGGCGATGAATCCAAGATGATCCGGGCGTGGGACGTAAACGGCGATATTCTGGACGGATTCCCGTTGGGTACCACGGATGCAAACCGGGCTGTTCCCGCGATAGCGGACCTGGATGGCGACGGTGACGTTGATATGATCGCCGCGGGATGGGATCGATACGTGTGGGTGTGGGATTTTCCCGATCCGCACGACAGCGGTGCGGCGCACTGGGACAGCTACCAGGCCAACTTCTACAACAACGGCTGGTTTGGTTACAAAGTGCCGACGGGTATAATGGAAGTGGCGTTCCGTTTCGAAGCCGGATCCGCCGGCGTGGCACTCAACTGGCAGTTGCCGATATCGGAAGCGCGCGGTCAGGTTCGTTTGAGCCGCGCGTCGGTATCCGGGCCGGGCGGAGACCCGGGAGTATTTGGGATTGTTGCCGACGGTCTGCTGGTCGGCGATGACGGTTCGGTGGTTTACGTTGACGCGACGGCGGAAACGGGCGGCCGATATGTTTATCGTCTGTTATCGGATCCGGATGGCGAAGACATCCATACATCGGGAGAAGTGTACGTTCCGGTGACCTCAGCTTCGTTGTCCCAGAATTATCCAAATCCATTCAACCCGATCACACGGATCGAGTACCTGGTGCCCGAAGGAGAGGCTCAGCGCGTGGCTCTGGTTGTCTATGATGTTCGGGGTGCGCGAGTGAGAACCCTGGTTGATGGGATCGTGACGGGTGGGAAGTATGTGGTGGATTGGGATGGCCGCAACGACCAGGGGCAAACAGTCGGTAGCGGCGTGTATTTCTACAGACTGGTGGAGAGAAACTTTACGCGTACACGCAAGATGTTGCTTTTAAAATAAGCGTTGTGATTTTGACCCGAAATCCGGGGACCCCTAAAGGGAGCCGTTAATGTCTATAGACCGAAAAATTAAAAACCCGCTTTTCGTTCTCGTGGTGCTGGCGACAATCGCCGGTGTGTCCGCTGCCGGAGCGACCGAAATGGTGTTTCCCGCAGGTCCGGTACAGAACCAGATCGAGATAAACACGAAAACCGGAAACCCGGTGGTGACTGTCTCTGGAGATGGTTACGAACAGCTCCAGGACGCGGGGCAACCGGTCCTGCCGTACCGGTTGATCAAGGTTTTGTTGCCGCCCGGTGAGTCGGTAGTCGAGTACCGGTTTGTTTACGATGGCAAAACAATTCTGGCCGGCGGATTTTTGCCGGCGATAGCTGCTCCCTGGGTTTCTGACGACAAAAAGACGGTGGACAATCCGTATCTTGCCGAATGGCCGGCGGAATCCGCTGTTCTGCCTTCAGAGGCGGGCCGGTATCTCGGTACGGGTTATCACCACGGTTCCGCAATCGCGAGTTTTGCCGTTTTCCCGGTCGCCCTAGAAGACGGATCGCTGATTCTCCGTGAACAACTGGTGCTGGAAATCATAACCGGTCCTGCCGTGAAAGATTCCGGCGTCATCAGGCGGGAAAGGTATCGTGAGGGATTTCAGGAAAAAGTTCGCAGTGAGTTGTATTCGTCCGTAATCAACCCCGAAATCAGTTCCGGTTTTGTGCCGGCTCCGGTTGTATCCGGTAAAAAACCGGGAGGGTTTCAACCGACGTCGTTTCCTTCACTGGAAGGTAGCCCGGTTGATTACGTCATTATCACAAACGACTCTCTTGCCGGCGCCTACCAGACGCTGGCCGACTGGAAAACTTCCAAGGGTGTACCAACGGTCATACGAACCACTGAATGGATCGAGGCGAACTATCGCAACGGATCCGACATGCCGGAAACAATCCGTAATTTCATCAGGGAGGCATATGCAAAGTGGGGAATTACCTACGTGCTCATCGGGGGGGACGTCGATCAGGTGCCGGTCAGGAACGCGTTCAGCTGTTTTTATATCAACACCGGATCGTATTTGCCGGTAGATCTCTACTATGCGTGCCTGGACGGAGACTGGAATTCAAATCACAACGAACTGTTTGGCGAAATGCCTTCCGCGTACTGCTTTGGAGATGATTCGGTGGATCTGTACGCCGAAGTGTATGTCGGCCGTCTGCCGTCAACCAGCGTGGCAAACGTGAATCTGTTGACGACAAAAATTACCAACTATGAATCGGCGAGCAACATGGACTTCACCAACCGCGTGCTGATGCTGGGTGAAGTGTTGTTTCCGATTAAATGGTCGGAGGGGGACACGATCCATCTGAACGGCGCCGATTTGGCGGAGTTTGTTTACCTTGTAAAAATGACCGACCCCGATCTGGACGTCGTCAGGTTGTACGAAACCGAAGAGAATTATACGGGTGCAATCCACGAGAATTACGCAACCTCGATTGACTCGCTCAATGCAGGATTCAACCACGTGATACACGTCGGTCACGGATTTCGCTTTAACATGTCCGTGGGCGATCGAAGTGTGATGAATACAGATGCCGACGTTATGACCAATGGCGACAAGTTGTCCAACCTTTACCTGCTCAACTGTACGGCCGTGGCGTTCAATTATTTCTGTCTCGGCGAACATTTTCTGCTGTCGCCGGACGGTGGCGGTGTATCGGTGACGGGTGCGAGTGAAAGCGCTTTTCCGAACGCATCGTCTTATTATATGTACGAGTACTACGACCTGTTATTCCAGCAGGGTGTGACTCATATTGGAGAAGTATTTACCCGGTCGCGGGAACCTCGCACTCCGTACGCGGTTCTGGGTGACAACGTTGATCTGTGGACACACTATATTTATACGCTGCTCGCGGATCCCGAGATGCCGTTGTGGACCGATGTAGTTGATACATTGTCCGTGTCTCACGTGTCGAGCGTGGGGCTCGGAACTTCAACGATCCTGGTCACCGTAAATGCATCGGGAGGACCCGTGGATTCGGCGATGGTTTGTCTTTCGAAGGGGGACGACGATTACCAGTACGCGTCAACAGACGGCGCAGGGCAGGTTTCTTTAGAATTCAGATCGGAATCCGCCGGCGAAATCCGCGTTGTAGCAACGGGGCGTAACCACAGACGGTACGAAGGTACGATTACGGTAACCGGTGACCCCGGGGCATATGTCAGTCTGAGCGGTCAGACCGTTGATGACGACGTGACGGGTGGTACGTCGGGTAACGGTGACGGCGTGATTGACGCCGGTGAAACCGTCGATCTCCTGCTGGAAATGGCCAACAGCGGCGGAAGTTCCAGCGGGGTCGTATCCCTGGTACTCCGGACAGACAATGGCTCGGTGACAATTACCGACAGCACCGCGGCGGTCGGTGTGATCGGCGCCGGAGGTACCTTGGTGGCGAGTGACCCGTTCAGAATAACCTTTTCCAGTTCGATGGCGGACGAAGAGGCGGCGGTGTTTGATCTGATCATCAAGGA
>CAYUDF010000353.1:0-4399 GCA_964443465.1 uncultured bacterium | reverse complement strand
AGGCGTGAGATCTGGATTTTACCCTCGTATTCGTCCATCAGTCCCGCTTTGTACAGCACTTCCACGGCGAGTTCCGGTCTCGAGTGCTCCTCCTGGAGATAGACGGTAATACCGTTTGCGAGTTTGAAACTGGTGAGTTCACCGGCTTCCAGCCGCGTCGGGGTTGCTGAAGAAGGGAATTTATCGGCTTCTTCGGTGTTATTTTCACAGGCAAATACAATACCTGATCCACAAATCAATACTGTAAGGGCGGCCAGTCTGTAATACCGCCGGAGACTACAAAACATTACGGGGACCTCTTTCTTTAATTTCTCATACAGCAACCGGTCCGCGCCGGTTCCAATTCGCATAATCCTGCAATAATAAACGAAAACCACTGATATTTCCACGGTTACATCGATTTGACGAAACACACGGATGACTGTAAACGACGTTGTACATTCGTCCGGATGTTATTTGTCATTAGGTAACGCGATATTAAACAATGGCTTACTGCTGTTTGCCGACACCACGAAGGACCAGAATCGGCCTGTTTGATACATAACGATGTAAACATTGTTTAGAATTAAAGGATCCATTATCGAACCCCCAGGGTATGCTGACGTGTATCTGGTTGATATTAAAAGAGATAAAAAATTTCAAACAAATGGCATATGTTATGCGTATTTACAGATGCATAAATAGATCATCCATTCGAAGTGCAGATTGATCGTCACGTTGGCGTATTCCCCCTCCGGTGCTTTGGCACCGGGTCCTTATTCGACTGGGTCGAATCCAACTGACGATAAAAAGTTGCTGAGAAGGATCTCACAGAGAAGTGGATGCGCGAAAGCCCGGCCGGTAACAACGGCGGGGCTTTCGGCTTAAGGGAACCGACCCCCACCCACGGTTCGTCGAGCGGACTGCCAAAACCCCTATCCCTGTCCGCTTTGATCAGGCGGGCGCTACCGGGGGCGAATCTCCTCCCCGGTAGCGCCTTATGACGTCCGTTCGACGCGGCACACGTCTTGCTCAACCACATTGTTCTGAATAGTTCCCAGTTCCATACCGTGTAGTGGCGAGGAACATAAGCTTATGTTTTGCAAGGTTTTATCGTACCCGAGGAGGGCTCCCATGAAGAAAGCTTTATTGGTTTTTGCAATCGTTTTCACGGTTGCAATTGCAGGCTCGGCATCCGCCCAGCAGCCTAACATCACGATTTATTTTGACGAATTCCTGACCGAAGCGCAGGCCGACTGCCCGCCGGTCGGTACGCCCCATTTCACTGAGTTCGCGACGCTGCGTGTTGTCATGAACAACTTTGGAGGTTGGCTCGCCGCCGTCGAGTTCAAGGTCAATTACCCTTCTCAGCTGTCGTGGCTGGGTGACACCTACACCTCGGATACCAGTATCGGTAACTCCGCCGCGGGTGTATCGCTCGCCTGGCAATCACCGCTGAACGCGTTTGATTCCGTCGTTATGATGACGGCAACCTGCGCGTGGGTGTGCGATGGTTGTGTGGGTAATGAAAACGTCGCCGTTGACGTTGTTGCCAACCCGAACCAGGGTTTACTGCGTGCGCTGCGCTGGCCGGACAACGTGTCGTTTGACGTCGTCGGTATGCGCTCGTTGATCTGCGCAACGGTTCCGGTGGAAGAAACCACCTGGGGCCAGGTCAAGGCTCTGTACAACTAAGTGATATGCAGCAAAACGGGCGGCTAGCCGCCCGTTTTGTCAGCATCATCACACGGCTGTTTATACTGACGAGCCCCCTCAACCGAGGGGGCTCGCAGCATAACAGCCTTAGAGAAAAAGGCCAGCCATGCCAGCATAGCACGAGTTTAAAAAGACGCTTCGCTTTATCGCGAAGCGTCTTTTTTTGTTCACAGATTTTTAAGAAAGAAGTTGGTCATTTTGTTGAACAGGAAGACACGGGCTTCGGGGCCGCTGATGCCGTGTGTTTTGCGGGGATAGATCATCAGGTCGAAGTCCTTTCCCGCGTCGATCATCTTTTTGGCCAGTTGAAAGGTGTTCTGGACGTGTACGTTGTCGTCGGCGTCGCCGTGCATCACCAGCAGCTTACCCTTGAAGTCGTCGACGAAGTTGATGGGCGCGGCGGCCTCGTACCCTTCGGCGTTGTCCTCGGGCAATTTCATGTACCGTTCGGTGTAGATCGCGTCATACAGGCGCCAGTCGGTCACCGGCGCTACGGCCACCCCGGCCTTGAACACGTCGGGCGCCTTGAACAGCGCCATCAGTGTCATGTACCCGCCGTAACTCCATCCCCAGATCCCGATCCGTTCGGCATCGACATACGGCAGCGTCTGGAGGTATTCGACACCGGCGAGCTGATCTTCCAGTTCGTATTTACCCAGGTTTTTAAGGACGGGATCCTCCCACTGTTTGCCGCGTCCGTAGGATCCCCGGTTATCCAGGCTGAATACGATGTAGCCGTGGTCGGCCATAATACTGTGCCACAGGGAACTGCTCGACCAGCCCCGTCGGACGATCTGGGCGTTGGGACCACCGTAGGTGTAGACGATAACGGGGTATTTTTGCAGCCGGTTGAAGTTCGCCGGTTTGGTTATTGAGCAGTAGTAGTCGAGACCCGTCGCAGATTTAAATTTGAGAAACTCCGGGACGGGGCGGTCCATCGCTTCCAGTTCGGCGGAGAGCTGGTCGGCGATCTCGAACTTTTTGTTGCCCTTGACGTCGAACACGGAAACTACGGTCGGCCGTTTTTCGGTCGAGAACCGGTCGATATAATGTTTATTGTCGGGTGACATGGTCACGCGGTGGTATCCCTCACCGGCGGTGATCCGTCGGATCTCGCCGCCCTTTTCGGATACCTCGTACAGATGGCGCTCCAGAACGTTTGACTCGTTGGCTACAAAATAAATTTTATCCTTTGATTCGTTTACGCCGCCCAGCGATGTCACTTCCCAGCTACCGGTGGTCAGTTGTCGAATGATGCTTCCGTCCATGTTGTACAGGTAGAGATGCTGATGCCCCGAGCGCTCCGAACCCCATACGAACTGTCGTTTCTTCTCGTAGTAGTGTTTGAGATAGTTGCTGTGTACCCATGCTTCCCCGGTTTCCTCGAAGATCTCGCTCGCGCGACCGGTGCGGGCATCGGCAAAAAACAGGGTCAGTTTGTCCTGGTTGCGGTTGATCTTTTCTATGGCAACACCCTCGCTGTTCCCGAACCAGTACAGCCGGGAGATGTAGGAGTCGTCACCGGTGTCGACGTCCGTCCAGACGACTTCTCCGCCGTCGGCCCTCACGATGCCCACGCGGACGCCGGGTATCGGGTCACCGGCCTTGGGGTAACGCTGCAGTTCGTACACGGGGTGGACGTCCATCCAGTTCACAATGGGAACTTCGGGGACCGGGTTTTCCTGGATCTCCAGAAAAGTGAGACGTTCGCTGTCGCCTGACCAGTAGAACGACCGTTTCTGGCCCCTGGTGAACAGTTCTTCCATGTAGACCCAGTCCAGAATGCCGTTGAGGGTTGTGTCGCAACCTGTGTGGGTGAGCTGGATTTCGTCCCCCTCATCCAGCCTGAGGACGAACAGGTCATTGTCTCGTGTGAAAGCGATCTTTTTACCGTCGGGTGAAAACGCTGGATTGTGTTCGGCGCTCTCGGTTTGTGTCCACCTCTTGATTCGTCCGCTCTTGCGCTCGAGGGTGAACAGTTCACCACCAAACGTAAAAAGTACGTGGTCGCCTTTTTTATCCCAGCTATAGGAACCGATGCTGAACTTGGTGTCCTCTGATTTCTGCAGGTCATCCGGGACCGCCACCGTGTCGGCGATGCAGACGGTCCGCCGTTCGCCCCCGGGCACCGACTGTATTACGAAGTATTTCTGTTTTTCTTCGCCTTCTCCCCGGGTTTCCAGGTAGGACACACTTTTGGAGTTGCCAGTCCACTGGATGCCCGACGGCAGGGGATCGATCAGTGACTGCTTCCCGTAAATCCGTTCGACCGTTAAGCCTTCGGCCGGATCAGCCAGGCATGGGGCATATACAGATGTATATAATATGCAATTCAAGATAATGAAAATAAATAAGTTACGATTCATCTGCGAATTCCTCTCTTCTACCGGCCTTTTTCACCGGTTCGGGTTCCAATCGTCTGGAGAGCTTATCACACCGTCTACCGGGCGCACACCCGATAGTTGTCGCGACACAATCCGCCTTGATTGGGGGACAGATTGTCCGTAGAATGTGCGGGCTATCTGAATATCATTACGCAAATCCAATTTTTCCGCTGACACAGGAAACGATTTGCCGCCAGTTTCGTATCATTTAAGGTATCCCAACTTATATTTCCTAACCCAATACATTCCAGGAGGTACACGAGCATGGTTCGAACGATAGGGATGCTCGCTGCTTTGGTCTTTCTTTTTGTACTGTTTGG
>CAYUDF010000352.1:0-4403 GCA_964443465.1 uncultured bacterium | reverse complement strand
CCTTTTGACGGGGACTGGGACAAATGGTACGCAGAACCGTCCAACTCCGAGTGGGACATCAACGCGGGTTACCTGATCGACCAGTTTGAGTCCTGCACGTTTCTGTCGCTCGGTGCGGGCGGAGGCGCGGACGTACTCCAGGCCCTCGACCAGGGTGCGACCGAGGTTCACGCGGTGGAAGTCAACGGACACATCAATAAAATGATGACCGATGGTGATCCGTCCGGGTACGTCGTGCTGGATTCATCGGTTGTGGATTCAACCGGGGCCCTCATCACGACGGCGCAGTTTTCAGGTAACCTGTACAACGATCCGCGCGTGATAGTGGTTACAGAAGATGCCCGTACGTATGTTAAGCGTTTCAAAAACAAGTTTGACGTGATCTACTCACTCAGTTCCAACACGTGGGCGGCGCTCGGTTCGGGGGCGTTTGCACTTACGGAGAACTACCTCTTTACCACGGACGCGTTCAAGGACTACTGGAACGCGTTAACCGACGGGGGTTACCTGTCGATGGAACACCAGGTATACATGCCCCGCCTGGTGAGCGAAGTGAAGATTGCGCTGGAGGAACTGGGTGTCGACAATCCGCTGGACCACTTTGCCGTGTACAACCTGCCGCGAATGCGGCGCAACCTGCTGCTGATCTCAAAAAAACCGCTCACCGACGACTTCCGCTACCGCGCCTACGGCGAAATGACGCCGGAATACCAGCAGCACATCTATCCGCTGTACCCGGCGCCCGATTCGGTCGAGAGCAATCTGGTCAACCAGATCGTTCTCAAGGGCTGGCGGGCCATGGCGGATTCGGCCGATATCAACCTGTCGCCGTGCAGCGACGACCGCCCGTTCGTGGCACAGATGGGGCTGTGGAAAAACATCGACAAGATCAAGGGTGAACAGGTCAGCCGTTACGCGGAGTTCTCGGGGTTTCCGATGTCCAGGCTGATGATCTATATTATCCTCGCCATTGTTCTGGTGCTGGTTGTTCCACTCAACCTGCTTCCGTACTTCGGCAGTGGCGAAAAATTGCGGCTGGTGCCGTGGCTGTATTTCTTTCTGATCGGTATGGCGTTCATGAGCGTTGAAGTTGTATTGATCCAGAAATACACAGCGTTTATCGGTGCGTCCGTATACAGCATTGCAACGGTCCTGCTGGTCCTGCTGATCGCTTCCGGTGTGGGCAGCCATTTCTCGGACAAAATCGGCACTAGAACAGCCTTCCTCGGAATCGTGGTGTGGTTGCTCCTGGACAACCTGGTGCTCGGTTACCTGACGGGCGCCCTTTCGGTCCTCCCGATCGTGGCAAGGGTTGTTGTAACAGGAATCCTGATTGCACCGCTGGGATTCTTCATGGGTATGCCGTTTCCGAAAGCGGCGTTGCGCGTTGGAGAACTGGTTGACTGGGGATTCGCGGTAAACGGCGCGGCATCCGTACTCGGCGCGACGCTGGTTCTGCTGACCGCCTTCACCTATGGATTCACCGTCGCCCTGTTTTTGTCGGCGGCGCTGTACCTCGCCGCATTCGGTTTGATGCAGATGCGGAGAAACTGGTAGGCGGGATCGGGACCGGATCAGTCCCCGATGTATCCGAGCGACTTCAAGCGACGAGACTCCTCTTCTGACAGGGGCGTCTGGTCCACTCGTTCGTCCGAGCGGCCGCGGGTATCAAAAAAATTCTGCAGCCTTGATGCCAGTCGATTCGCCGTCGCTTCGTCGTTACCGAAAAGGTTCACCGCCTCCACACCATCCAGTTCCAGATTGTACAGCTCGTGTTTTCCGTCCGATGAAACAATGTACTTGAAGGGACCATCGTAGATGGCGGTTCGGATTCGGTCGAACCGGTGCCCCCACACCGGGTGAAACAGGTCCTTTGTCCTCGTGTAGTAGATCTCGCTCACGATCTCGTGGTTTCCCGGCGCGTCGGGAAATTTTTTGAGGTGCGTATCCCAGTTTTCACCGGTAAATGAAGAAAGAATCAGGTGAGGGAGATCCGTTGCCGAAACGACTGTTGTTTCGACGACACCCTGTGGTTGTCCCGGATATTTGACGATCAGCGGAACCGACACCACTTCTTCGTAGACGTCTTTTGAATGTTCCACCAGAAGGTGCTCGCCAAAAAACTCACCGTGGTCGGAGGTTACGATCAACACCGTTTTGTCGTAGACCCCCAGCTCCTCCAGCCGGTCGATCAAGGCCCCGATGCCGGTATCCAGGTTCCTCAGCGCCGTATCGTACTGGTCGATCACTTTTTGCTGCAGGGCGGTGGGTACCGGGTTGGTGCCCGGCATCACGACCGCGTACAGCGAGTCGAGCAGTTTTCCGTTATCGTGAACGACCGGCCGGGGCAGGAGTCCCGGTACGGACCGGGCGTTGTAGGGCCGGTGCGCGTCCATATAATTGACGAACAGTAGAAACGGCCGTTGAGATGCGATGTCGAGCCAGGCGAACACCTTTTTGTTGAGCTCGTTACACGTTGTCCGCTCGACACGATACGTCTCGAAGCCCTGGTTGAGCTGCCAGCGCGGCGCGAGAAACGCGTCGTTGGCGACAAAGGCGCCCGTTGTGTATCCCTCGTCCCAGAAAACCTCGGCGATTGTGAGCTGTCCGGAGGGCAGGGGGTTGACGTTGTTGTCCGGTGTGCTGACCTTGAAACCGTGGGCGCCGTGTTCGAACGCGAATTTTCCTGTAAAAAAAGACGCGTGAGTGGGTACTGTCCACGGCGACGACGCCACCATTTTACTGTAGCGCGTTGCTTCTTTCGCGAGCGCGTCCAGCCGGGGGGTTGTGTTTACCGGGTAACCGTAGCACCCCAGGTGGTCCGCCCGGACCGTGTCCAGCGTGATAATCACTACGTTGGGCGGAGCCACACGATTGTCGCCGGAAGTACATCCCGGCAGCGTATACAAACCGGCCAGTAGAAATATTATTGCGTAGACGGGGAAAATACGCGCCATTTCTGCTATCATCCTGCATTGAAATTGTCGCAGCCAACAAACTTTATCCAAGACTACCAGACTATTGATGTCTTTTAAAGAAACAAGCGAAACACTGCCACCGCTGTACGTCGATCTCGACGGAACATTGATTTCCACCGACACGCTGATCGAGAGCGTGCGGATTCTGGCGCGGCAGCGGCCGTGGATGCTGGTTTTTCTGCCGTTCTATATCCTCGGCGGGCGTGCGGTATTTAAAAAACGTCTGGCCGGGCTGGTCGAGATCGACGCGGCCCAACTGCCTTACCGCCGCGACGTGCTCGACTACCTGCGGGGGGAAAAAGACCGGGGCCGAACGATCGTCCTGGCGACGGCGGCGTATCGGTCCATCGCCGAACCGGTCGCGCACTATCTCCACCTGTTTGACGATGTGATCGCCACCGATGGATCAAACAATCTCAAGGGCTCCGCCAAACTGGACGCCATCAGGCAGCATTGCGGGAACCGGGATTTTGTATACGTGGGGGACAGTATGGCGGACCTTCCGATATTGCGCGCCGCCAGCGGGGGTATACTGGTTCATCCTTCGCGCAAACTACGCGAAGCGACGGCGAACGGTTGTAACATCGATAAAGTGTTTGATTGATTATTCCAGGAGCAGCATCTTTCGGGTCTGCACCAGATCGTCTGCTTGGAAACGGTAGAAGTAAATGCCAGAACCGACGCGGCGTCCCCCGCTGTCCGTACCGTCCCACCACACTTCGAACGAACCCGGATCCGAGTGGCCTTCCGCCAGCCTGCTGACCCGCTGTCCGCGTACATTATATATATCCAGCGTAATCTCGGCGTAATCCGGAACGTGGTATACGATCCTTGTGGCCGGGTTGAAGGGGTTGGGCGTGTTCTGGTCCAGACCAAAGGTCGCCGGCAGGCCGCCGGTATCTTTGGCGCCGGACACGATGTCGTATCCGCTGATGCTGACCCACAGCCACCACGCGGCGTACGCCTTCTGGTTGGCATTCAACGGCTGACTGTGCGCCGAATTGCAGGTGTACCAATCCACGTTTTCTGTGTGCGAGTTCTGCCATTCGGTCGCCCAGTTGCCGAGCAGCGCGCCAGTAGGGGACGCGTAATAATCGCAGTTGTCGTTGGCGAACTCAAAAAAAGTTCCATCGGGGTCGTAGCATTCAATATCGGCGAAGTCGTACAGCACCTTGTTGTTTTCGATGCAGAAATCACGAATCATCTGGTTGGCCGGATTAATGGTGGCTTCCGATCCATGCTCCAGGTGACCGGTCATATATACGAACGTCACCGTGGGGTAATCCAGTTCCAGTTGATTCATCGGTGTGATGTATTCGCTGTCCAAAGTACCGTCGACGTACTTGTTGTTAACCTGTCCGCACCACGACCATATAATGACGTTCACGTCGGGGTTGCTGTCGAGGTAACTCCGCGTTTCGTTCA